>CACWOQ010000005.1 GCA_902762505.1 uncultured Ruminococcus sp.
CAGCGGCACGTTCAGCGCCGTGACATGCCGTCCGGCTGTCATTATAAGAAGATCCGCGCCGTAAAACAGCACCGCCGCTGCCGCGCTGACGGCGACCGCCGATAAAAGCTTTGCGTAAACAGTCTTTTTCCGCCCGTACTTCGCCGCCGCCATTACGGATACGGAATCTCCGCCCGCGTTTTTCCCGTATGACTCGGTCGTCCACGCGCCGATACACACGAGCATTATCACGGCGTACAGAGGATACGAAGCGTCCGCCGTGAGCAGCGGTCCGATCACGGAAACGTCGGCAAACTCCGCGTCAACGCCGGTTTTGAACAGCTTTTCATTCCGTTCGTACACTTCAGTCGTATATGAAAATCCGTCGCCCAGCCCGCGATCCGTTATAAAGCGGAAACTGCCGAGCACCCTTTCCGTTTGCTCGGGGTCAAATAACCCTTTCTCACCGGCGCGGCGTATCACCTCGTCGCCGTCCGGGGAGACGAACGCATTCAAAAGCGTTTTTACGCGTTCTCCCTGCCGGGAAAACGGTCCCTGTGCCTCCTTCAGTATGAATTCCGCATAAATCCTCTGTTCACGCCCCGGTTCGCTTCTCCGCCTGTTTATCACCGAAACGGTGATCTGCGCGATGAACAGCGCGATTATAAGAGCCGCTGCCGACGTTCTTTTCAGATTTTTGCCGATCTCCCATATAACGAGCGACCGCGGATATTTCTTTGTTTTCGCTGTATTCTTCTCTTTTGTTCTCTTAAACGGCGAGACAGCCGGCGCACGGCGGCGCGATAAAGGTCCGGCAAACACGGAAGACACGCCCGATACAGTATACACGGCAGCGCACAGGACAGCCGCCGCCGCGACGTATCCCGCGCAAAAGTGCGGCAGGATGACGGCGTACAGCCTCTCCGTCACCGGGAGATAATTGCATACGGATAACAGATTCAGCCGCAGAGCCGGGCTGCCGGCGATATTCAGCCTTCCCGCCGCGACCAGGGCGCCGAGCAGAGCGCCGCCGGATATATAATATCCCGGGACGGACGGTACCGCCGATGCGACGAGCGACAGCACCGCCGAAAACGAAGCCGCGGACAGCGCCTTCATCAACACGGATCCCGCGTAATACGACAATATCGAGCTGACCTCCGGAAACAGCGCCAGCGCGCGGACGTTCTGCACCGAAACGGACGGGTCCGAGTATCCGCAGCGCAGCCCCGTCGCCGCAAACGACAGAGCCGAAAAGACAAGCGAGAGCGTGACGGAGCAGACGGTCACCGCGCAGAGCTTAGCGGCGTAAAGTCTTCTCCGTCCGTGCCTGTACGTCCGCAGCTGCACCGTCATACCGCAGACCGTATCCGAATGATACACGGCGCCGACAAGCATGACAAGCGCCGAAAAAAGGAACAGATCGCCGTACACGTACGTCAGAAGCTCAGTCCATCCGTAAACGAAGCAGTCTCCCACGACAGAGTTGTCGAGCACGTTTTTGTATTTGTTGTAGGTGTATATCTGATAACCGTACAGAGGATCGGCAGGCGTCATGCCGTATTTTTCGCGCAGCTCCTTTGCGTTCCTCTCAGCCTGAGACAGGACCGCGGCAACTCCGTCCGCATACGCCCGTCTTGTCGCCTGAAGCTCTTTTACGGCGGATATCAGAGCGCCGTCGTCGATTTTTTCGCTGTACGTATACGTATAATACGTCGACGGATCGTCGAATATCTTTTCATATTTTTTATCTGTTGCGTTTTTATCCTCCGCGGTCTCAAGCTCTTCGGCGTACCGCAGCTCGAGCTCTGCGGCTATCTCAGCCGTTCTGTTTCGTCTTTTTTCTTCAAGCCCGTCGAGGGCGCCGGGATCTTCCGCGCACACGGCGTCAAAGCGGAGTATTTCGTTTTCCTGATCCTTCGTGTACGAGACGCCCTTGCCGGTAAAGACGTAGCAGACGATAAAAGCCGCGAGCATAAGCGCCGCCACTGCGGCGGCGCTTTTGCCCGCGGTGAATATTTTTTTGATCTCGTATACGGTCAGCTTAAACATACCCGTTATTATCGGAAGCCGAGCGCTGCTCTCATCTCGTCCTCACCCGGCTTTGCGTATCTGAATACCGCTCCGCTCTTCAGATCGTATTCTATCGCCTGCCACGGAACGTCCATTGAAGTCACTATCCCCCCTTCAAGCGTGACGGGGCACTGATAATGCGTATTGAACGATATCGCGCCTTTACAGACCATATAAAGCGAACAGTCCTCCGGAAGAGCTATGCCGGACGACGCGGCGTCCGCGGCAAGGTCGTATCCGGTCTTCTCTCCCGTCTCCGGGAACAGGACCGTGATCGCGTATCCGTCGCCTTTCTCTCTGTAAACGACGCATTTTGACGAATAAATGAGACTGCCCTCCGCGTTGTCTTTGCGGACGAGCGTTTTCGCGCCGCCGCCGTCAAGATCAGCCAGGACGTACGCGTCGCCATTGACAAATTCAGCTTCCCAGCCGACGGAATACTCTATCCTGAACAGTACGCTCTTGCCGTATACCATCAGTGAATATACGTTTCCATCCTCGACGACCGGATCCGTCGCCTTTTTCAGCTCCGGGTGATCCTCCGTATACACGGTTTTCAGCTCGCCGCTTTGCAGGTCGTGGGAATACAGTACCGCGGAATATCCGCCGTCCGTCTTCTCCCACGCTCCGTATACGGCGTAACGGTCTTCGTATATGACCGGGGGCGCGTTGTTGTTTCCGGCGCGGCAGTCCTCAAAGGCGATCTGTCCGAGCTGCCGGTATGAGCCGTCTTCCCCGATGCTCAAAAAAACGTACGATGGATCGAAGTCTTTATCCTCTGTTTTATACCTGCAGTAAAGATCATCGCCCTGCAGTAAAAACGCGGGTTCGATAAGACCGTCTTTTATAAGCGTGCTTTTGTTAGTCCGCGGATCGTAAATGAAAATCGCGTTGCGCAAAACGTTTACGAAAACAAGTTTGCCGCCGAAGCAGACGAACGCACCTCTGCATTGCGCGAGCGGACAGCCCGAGTCCTCCGTATGGACGCAAACCGGATCAGTACACACGGGGATCCACTCCTCCCCGTCCGGAAATTCGCGCCGTGACACGGTCTGAGCGCCCGCTTCGTAAATATACGTTCCGTCAAAGACCTTCTCCTGTATACGGTTTTTTGACGGTATGCCGTACTTTTCGTACGACTCCTTCACCGTCAAGCCGAAAAAGCCCGGGTCAGGCGCGGTTTTGCCGTTTTCGTCAAGCGTTTCAAGCTCCGTGACGGTATCAGTGTCTGTCAGAAAAGGATCTGCCTCGTTCGTACAAGAACTCATCATAATTGGAATTACACACAATATCGCTCCAATTATTTTCAATTGTTTCATTCTGTTCTATTTCCTTTTTTATCAATTATAATAATACGAAAACATTAGGAAATTATTTGGGGATCCGCAAACAAGGTCAACTTCACGTTCACCATAGAATGTTGTAGATTTTGCACTTTCAAATAGCATATCATAAAAGTACACCTTATTTTTTTTAAAGTAAATACTATTTGCGTATATATCACCATTTGATGACATATGTACGGGATAATTTATTAGAGTGCTATATTCAGTTGCTGCGTTTGCACGTGAAATAAAATATTGATCCAAAGTTAAACCAGAAGTGCTATTCAAATAGTCGTATATGATGGAATCATAAGAATCGACCAATTTTTTCACTTTTAATTCCAGCCCACTTCTTGGATTTGAAGAAGATGAACCGGGAGGCGGAGCTATACGTATATCATATTCCACATATGAGTAAATATCTACATCACTGGCAGAAAAATCGCATGAGTAAACTCCGAGAGGAAACGCATCATCATACACCGTGTCAGTGAAATAAACACTGGACGATGTTACGGTTGTCGCAATTGTAGATACGGACATGGCGACAATTACAGTTATCATTACAACGAACGATATAGTCATTTTAACCAATTTCATAATACACCTCAAATTTTTTTTAAAAAGTACGGTCGTTTCGATTTCGATGTTGCAAAGATGTCAGATATGATATATTATTATCGATATACCTCCTTTCGTTATAATAATAGCATATTATTATCAATTTGTCAAGCATATTTTTCTTTTTTTTACTTTTTATATAGATTTATAGATCAAGCAAATCGAATCTGCGCTGCGCTTTGACGCACGAGGAGGCTGTCAGCGCGGCGTAAAGCGCGGCGGATACGAAAAGCGCCGCGAACTGAACGGGCAGCTTTTCCGCCGTATTCAGAAATCCAAGTCCGGGTATATGGTGAAGCGCCTCAGCCACACCGACGGTGATCATCGACACGGTGATGAAGGCGATGAACGGACGCCCGAATTTGTACGCGGTTTTATAAAACGGTCCGACGAAAAGCGCGTTGAATTCCGCAAAAACGATCAGTATAAACGCGAGGAAGACCGGGTTGCTGTTCATCATGGGGTTTTCAGCATACGGCGCGGCGTCGCCCAAAAGCGTCATTCTGAGCGCCGTAAAGACGGCGAAGAGTACGAACGCGGCAAGCTGTATAACGCACACGAAAGCGAATCTCGCCTTTACCGCGTCCCGCTTTTCCGCGGGCAGCAGGACCGTGTACAGCACGTCGTTCGTTTCTCTTCCGTTCTGAAACGTCTGGAATATCCCGAAGCAGATGAAGAAAGCCGATATGAGTATAGGATATCCGGGGATGAACGTCATCGCCGTGAAAGCGAGAAAAAGATAAGTGAGTATATGAGACGACAGACGTATCTCTTTAACGAGCAAGTTTTTCACGGAAATCCTCCTTTTCGCACGCTATCATTATTTCCTCAAGGTCGGGTCTTATCCCGTCCTTTGCAAAGGAATCTATGAACGCCTCTTTCGTATCGGAGGCGACGATCATGCCTTTTTTGATGTAGGTGACGTGATCCGCGCATTTATCGAGATCCGACGTTATGTGCGTTGAGAACAGCACGGCGACGCCACGGTCCCTCAAAGCCGTGAATATATCGAGCAGCTCCTCCCGCGAGACGGGGTCGAGTCCGGACGTCGGCTCGTCGAGTATCAGAAGCTCCGCTTTATGCGAAAGCGCGATCGTCAGATTGAGCTTGACCTTCATCCCCTCCGACAGCTCGCGCGGGGTCTTGCCGGGGTCAAGACCGAAAACGTCGAGATATTTTTTATACTCGGCGTCGTCCCAGTTTTCATAAAACAGCTTCGTCACGCCGACTATATCTGAGATCTTCTTTCTCGGATACCAGTCGACGGCGCCGCCGGCGTAACCTAAACGCTGTTTTACGGCTTTTTCGTTTTCTCTGACCGGCATACCGAAAATACTGACGGAACCGGAATCCGGGTGGACGATATTAAGTATGGATTTGAGCGTCGTCGTCTTCCCCGCCCCGTTGCGCCCGATGAACCCGGTTATGCTCCCGGCGTTGACCGAAAACGACACGGGACCGAGACGGAAGCCCGGATACGTTTTTACAAGCTCCTTTACTTCAAGCAGCGGAGTCATTTTTCGTCCTCCTCAAAAATTCTTTTCATCAGCTCCGTGACCGAGCTTTTCGGCGGTATCGCTATACCGCGCTTCTCGTCTCCGAGAAGTATGAGA
Source organism: uncultured Ruminococcus sp. (assembly GCA_902762505.1). Taxonomy (GTDB): domain Bacteria; phylum Bacillota; class Clostridia; order Oscillospirales; family CAG-272; genus UBA1248. The sequence continues at coordinate 5,612 of CACWOQ010000005.1, forward strand.
GTGTCGCCCGGGGCTATGCCGAACATCTCTCTCGCCTGCTTCGGTATGACGATCTGCCCTTTTTCGCCGACGGTCGCCGACCATGCGTACTTTCCCTTCGGTGCTTTCATATGATCCTCCGTAAAGTTGGTTTTGTTATACTTATCATACCACAGAAAACACGTTTTGTCAATACCGCCAAAACAAAAAAACGGCGCGTACGCCGTTTTTACAATCATATCATTGACAAATCACGCCCGGCGTGATACAATAACGCAATAAAAGATCAAGGAGAGACGTATGACGTACAGGATCGAGCGTGACAGCATGGGAGAGATAAGCGTACCCGCCGACAAATACTGGGGCGCGCAGACCGAGCGCAGTTTTGAAAATTTCCGCATCGGTTCGGAAAAAATGCCGGGTCGTATCATATCCGCTTTTGCGACGGTCAAAAAAGCGTGCGCGGAAGCCAACCTTTCCATCGGCGCGCTTGACGCGGAGCGTGCGGAGCTTATCAGATGCGTGTGCGATCAGATCATCTCCGGTGAGCTTGACGGTCATTTTCCGCTCTCCGTCTGGCAGACCGGCAGCGGCACTCAGACGAATATGAATCTTAACGAGGTGATAGCGAACCGCGGAAACGAGATCTGCGGAAAAAAGCTTCTTCACCCGAACGATCACGTGAACCGCTCGCAGAGCTCGAACGACACGTTTCCGACGGCGCTTCACGTCGCCGCGGTGACGAGTCTCAAAGAAAAGCTCGAGCCTGCGCTTTTGCATATGATATCCGAGCTCAGACGGCTCGAAGAGGAAAACGAAGGCGTTGTGACGGTCGGGCGGACGCATTTGCAGGACGCCGTGCCGATCGCCTTTTCCCAGGAGATAAGCGGCTGGCGCGCCATGATCGAAAGCTCTCTTTCCGCCGTCCGGGCGACGTACGGCGGTCTTTACGAGCTTGCGCTCGGCGGCACAGCCGTCGGCACCGGGCTCAACTGTCCCCGGGGCTTCGCCGAAGCGGCGGCGCGCGCGATATCCGATATGACAGGTTATCCGTTCGTCTCCGCAAAAAACAAATTCCACGCGCTTTCGTCAAAGGACGCGATAGCGTTCAGCCACGGCGCCCTCCGCGCTCTTGCCGCGGATCTCATGAAAACAGCGAACGACGTGCGCTGGCTCGCCTCCGGTCCGAGATGCGGTCTCGGCGAGATACGGATCCCCGAAAACGAGCCGGGGTCGTCCATAATGCCCGGGAAAGTCAATCCTACGCAATGCGAGGCGCTGACGATGGTCGCGGCTCAGGTCATGGGCAACGACGTGACAGTCGGGATCGCCGCGTCGCAGGGGAATTTCCAGCTGAACGTATATATGCCCGTCATCGCTTACAACTTTCTGCAGTCATGCGATCTGTTATCGGACGCGGTCGTCTCTTTTACCGACAGGTGTCTTTCCGGTATCGTCGCGGACAGGGAAAAAATGGCGGAAAACTTAAACAAGACTCTTATGTCCGTGACGGCGCTTTCGCCGGTCATAGGCTATGACAAAGCCGCAGAGATCGCAAAAGCGGCTCATAAAAACAACACGACGCTGAAGGAAGAGGCTCTGCGTCTCGGATATCTCACCGCCGATCAGTTCGACGAGGCTGTCAAGCCCGAAAAAATGGTATAAAGGAGAAAACCCGTGAATTACTCGGAAGAATCGCTGAAAAAACACTACGAATGGCGCGGCAAGCTTGAGATTGTGCCGAAAATGCAGATAAAGGACAAGACCGACCTGTCCCTGTGCTATACCCCCGGCGTTGCGCAGGCGTGCCTTGAAATACAGAAGGATCCCGAAAAATCGTACGCCCTGACTGGGCGCGGCAACCTTGTCGCCGTAGTGACGGACGGCACCGCCGTTCTCGGGCTCGGAGATATAGGACCCGAGGCGGGAATGCCGGTCATGGAGGGAAAATGCGTGCTTTTCAAGGCGTTCGGCGGAGTTGACGCCGTGCCGCTCTGCGTAAAAAGCAAGGACGTGGACGAGATCGTGAACACCGTCGCTCTGCTCTCCGGCAGCTTCGGCGGGATCAACCTCGAGGATATCGCCGCTCCGCGCTGCTTCGAGATCGAACGCAAGCTGAAGGAACGCTGCGACATCCCGGTATTCCACGACGATCAGCACGGTACCGCGGTGGTCGTCCTCGCGGCGACGCTCAACGCTCTGCGCGTCGTCGGCAAAAGGATAGATAAAATTAAAGCCGTCATAAACGGCGCCGGCTCCGCCGGTATAGCGATAGCGAAGCTTCTGCTTTCCCGCGGGCTTTCCGACCTCACGATGGTCGACAGACAGGGCGTGATCTGCGAAGGGCTCGACTGGCTGAATCCCGCTCAGGCTGAGATGGCGAAGGTCACGAACAGGGCGCGCGTGACGGGTACTCTGTCCGACGTCATGGCGGGAGCCGATCTTTTCATCGGAGTATCCGCAGGAAACGTCGTATCGGAGCAGATGGTGAAGACGATGGCTGACAAAGCCGTTATCTTCCCGATGGCGAACCCGACGCCCGAAATAATGCCGGAGCTTGCGAAAAAAGCCGGCGCCGCCGTAGTCGGGACCGGCAGGAGCGATTATCCGAATCAGATAAACAACGTTCTGGCTTTCCCGGGGATCTTCCGCGGAGCGCTCGACGTCCGCGCAAGGGAGATAAACGAGGAGATGAAGCTCGCCGCCGCCGAGGCGCTTTCCGGGCTTGTTTCCGACAAAGAGCTATCCGTCGAATACATCCTGCCGCAGGCGTTCGATCCGCGCGTGGGACCCGCGGTAGCCGCAGCCGTAGCCGACGCGGCGAGAAAGTCCGGCGTCGCAAGAGCATAACAAGACCGGGAGCCGTATGAAGGCTCCCGGTGCTTTTATATCGAGTGATCCGCCGGGCGGTCGCCGCCGGACCAGATAAGCTCCGACGTCGTCATCGCGCCGTCATCCGACCAGAAGGGGTGCGAGGCGTCGAGCCCGAGCGGCAGAAATCCCGCCGTGCATAAATACAGGCTTCCCGTACATATGTAAAGCTCTCCGAGCGACGGCTGCTCGCCGCAGAGTCCGACAGTAAGCCATCCGTCCCTGAAGTTTTCCGGGGAGTCGAAGCAGCGGCGTATCACCTTTGTCAGAGCCGCTCTTATCTGCGCCGGGCTGGCGCCGGGCACCTCGATCCCCTCGAGCGCCGCCTGCGCGAGCATCTGAAACGCCCCCGTTCTGTACGTTATCGAGCGTCCGACCGGCGGAAAGGTCCCGTCCGGCGCGACGAGCATTTCAAGCACCGCCGCATATCTGCCGGCGCGTTTGAGAGCCGTTTCATATCTCTTCTCCGTTCCCGCGCGGTCCGGCAGGATATCACGCGCGGCTCGCAGGATATCGACGAGCATGGGCTGTATTACGTAGCTGTTGTAGTAATCCCAGTGAAACGACGCGCCGTCGCCGTAGACTCCGTCGCCCTTGTACCATTGCTCGTGCTGAAAAACGCACGCGTCAATGCGCATGACGTCAGCCTGCTCACCCGCCGCGTGAAGAGCCGCCTCAACCATTCCGGAAAACAGCATCCAGTTGTTATGCGCAGGCAGTATCCTTCTCGTCTCCGTCAGGCATGATATGAGATTCTTTTTGACTCGCCCGGGGAGCTTGTCGTACAGCTCTGTCTTCGCGCGAATTATCGCGTGCGACAGAAACGCCGCGTCGACGAGGGACTGACCGTAAAGCGCCGTCACGAAGAAATCAACCCTGTCCGGCGACGTCGGGTCCGTTATCGCGTCTATCAGCTCACGGCAGAGACGCGCGTATTTTACGCGCAGAGACTCTTCAATCGGATCCGTTTTCGGCGTTTCTATCCACGGAGCGACGCCGCACAAAAGCCGCCCGGCAAGCTCGAGATACGCAAATTTATCCTTGTTCGCGCGCTCCCATTTGTCGGGATCGCTTTTCGGCATCCTTATTTTCAGCTGACGCGCCTCAGCCGCTTCAAGCGGCGCGTCGATTATGTGCGTCAGCGTCTTTATCCAGTATTTTCTGTCTTCAAGCCCTGTTTTCATCGCATATCTCCGTTATCGCGGCGAGTGCCGCGGCGTCGTCTTTAAGATTTTCGGGATCGTTTTCCGCGACGAATTCAAGCAGGAACGGAACGTCCCCCGCCGCCATCGCGTATTTTATCCATTGATCCTTATGACGGATGAGCGGAAGTCTGACGTCGCCCTTTTCCCATGCAAAAACGTGCAGCGCACAGAGATAAGGCGAAAAGGCTTTCAGCGCCGAGAGGTTTTCTTCGAAGCTTATATCCGGATTCGGCTGGAAATGCAGAAGACAGCCGGTCCGCTCCGCGAGACGCACCGCAAGCCCGGGATCCTCCGTCATGGTCCATCTGTGGCATTCAAGGCACACGGCGATTCCGTACCGTCCCGCTTCAAGGACGGCTTTTTTTATATTCTCCTCCGCGGTACGGTCGTACTCACGGCTCTTTCCCGCCCAGATACGGACGTATCCCGCGCCGAGAGCGCGCGCCGTGTCGAGCACGGGTGAAAAGCGTGCGAAATCGTCCGAGGCGTTATAATAGCTTCCGTAGCCCGACGGTATAACGCCCGCCGCACGGCACAGCCCCGCGACCTCCGCCGCCTTTCCGGTATCGCCCGCCGGAACGTGGATATCGCCGCCCCATTCGATATATGAAAGTCCGTTTTCGCGGCAGAGCCGTATTATCTCCTCACACGAAAGCTGACGGAACGTGACCGAAACGAGACCCCTTTTCACGCCATCACCTCCAGCATGGCGGCGCTGACCTCGTACAGAGGAGCCGATCCTTTTATCACGCGCTCGAATTCGTCGCACATATACTCGCCCATCCTGCCGACCTCGTCGCCGAGGCTTCCGGCGATATGCGGCGACACGATCACGTTTTTCAGTTCTCTGAGCTTGTGGTCTTCCGGCAGAGGCTCCGGGTCCGTTACGTCGAGCAGAGCCGTCCTTGCGGGGCAGGCTTTCAGCGCATCGTACAGCGCGTCATGATCCACCTGCGCGCCGCGTCCGGTGTTTATGAAATACGCGTCTTCCTTCATGCCGGTTATAAGCTCTCTGCAAAGCATCCCCTTCGTCTGCGCGTTATTCGCCAGGTGATTCGAGATAACGTCGCAGGATGAGAAGATCTCTTCAAGCGAGGCGCGTTTCACGCCGAGCGCTTCAAACTCGCTGTCCGGCAGGAATTTGTCGTACGCGTATACGTCGAGCCTGTATGCCGAAAGCATACGGCAGACGAGCCGTCCGATGACTCCGAGCCCTATCACGCCGACCTTCAGCCCGTAATTGCCCTTCGGCGCCGCTTTGGCGCCGGTGAACACGTCGAAATACCGTTTGCCGCAGAGGATTATCTGCGATACCGTGAATTCCGCGACCGGAACGCCGTTCGCCTGCCACGCCGAGAATATACGGACTCCGTTTTCCATAAACGGTCTTGCAAAGCTCTGTACCGTCCCCGCGCCGTAAAAAATATATTTCAGACACGGAAAGTTCTGTTTTATGTAATCCGCCGTGTACGATCTCATGCCCCACGTCGTGAACAGAGCCTCGGCGTCAGCGGTTATGACGTCGGAAAAGACCGGCTCCGAACCCGACAGCGCGGCGATCCTCGAAAGCGTCTTTTCGGTATACACGCGCCGCAGCGCCGGACCGCCCGTAAATACTGTTTTCATAATATCTCCCTTTTTATTCAAAAGTCACGGTGAAGCTGCCCGAGCTTATCCTCGCGCGCAGATGTATCCGCCACAGCACCGGAGTGTTCCACGTGCGCTGAAGCTGTCTGTCGTTCACGGGGAATTCCTCGACCGAAGCCGAAAGCAGCGGATCGTATTTCATAACGACGCCCTGCGCAAGGATCATTTCCCCGTCTTGCTCAACGGGCTTTTCACACGTTATGAAATGCAGATCTACCGTCTGCTCGCGCTCGAGCTCGAAGCTGTCGGTCAGCGTCACCTTATCGCCTTCAAGACACGTGCTCCGTCTGTACGATATTATGCCGGCGTCACGCGGATAGGCGTCCTTCAGCTCCGCCGAAAGCGTCGTCCGTTCTCTGTTGAACACAACGTCCGTACTGCGGTAGGCTCCGCCGTCTCTCTGCTCGTGACCGCCTATATCGGCGACGTTGTGGTAAGCCGATCTCATATACCACAGCTCGTAGCGGCGCGGCGAAAACGTCTGCTTCGTATACTCTCCGGCGCCCGTGTCGATAATCACCGGCGCTCCGTTTCTGTATATCATCACGTTGCCCACGTCGTTATGGTTGTGACCTTCGGCGTTTGAGCCGCCTTTTGCGAACAGAAACGTGCCCTTGCCCGTGTCGGAGCAGCTGTGCGCCGTCATTATGCCGAGCGCGGGCAGCCGGCTGACAGGCACCGCGGACGGCTCCGCTTTTTCATAGTGCGATATAAGCCCGCGCAGAGTCCTGTATATCTGTCTGTCCGACAGAAATACCCCGTTGACGGTTATCATGCCGCGCCCGAACGATACGAGAGCTTCGCTTCCGCATTTTTCACCCATGCGGCAGAGCTGATCTCCGTCGAGCGTGATGAACGGAGGGCTGTCGTTATAGTTTGCGAATCTGTTGGCGTGTATGTGCATCGTCATGATGTATTCGAACATCGATCTGACGTACGGGTCGCCGTAGATATCGAACGCGCCGCCGGTCAGATCGTACAAAAGCTCAAGGCAGTCGAAATAGGACGAGCCGGCGACAGTCCAGTAGTTCGGCCCCTCGTCGCAGCCGCCGTCAGCCGGCAGGTATTTCGTGTAATTGTTGAGCGCCTTCGCTGCCCGGGCGACTACGGTTTTAAGCTCCGCGTCGTCCTCAGCCATTATCGCGGCGACGTAAAGCGTATTGGATATTACCCACGGGTTCCAGTTGTTCACGGCGTTGCCGAGAAGTCCCATCCAATGGAACGTACAGTAAATGAACGGTCTTATATGGCGTTCGCGCACCGTGTATCTGATCTTCTCGCAGATAAGCGGGCAGTATGCGTCAAGGATCCGCCGGTCGAGCGCGTACACGAGCGAAAGCAGGGCGGACGTGGCAGCCGAGAAGAGATCTATTCCGTGGAGCCGGCTTTCGTTGTATACCGGCGGAAGTCCCGCGTCGCCGTGGGCGGGACTGTACATCGAAAGATGCGCGGGCAGGACCCAGCTCGATTCCTCCATTATCGCCCACACGACGTCGACGAGCTTTTTCGTGAACCTGCCCTTTCCTTCGTACGCCTCCGCGAGCGCAAGGCGCAGAGCCATCTCGCGGCGGCGGAAATACGGCGCCTCGTATTTCGCCCTGTTGCCGTCCTCAACGAACAGATGATAAAGCGACGCGGGGCAGAGCGGTATTTCACGCTCGAGCTCAGCCTCGGCAAGTCTTACGACCTCTTTCATTTTTTTTGGGTCGAATTCTCTGTTTTCCGCGTCTCTGAACAGTACGAGCTCTTTGAGCGGGATGATCATGTCAGCGGAAAAACCGTGATCGGATATAAGCGTTGGCATTTCATTTTCCTCCGTTATTCTCTTTTCTTTTTCTTGAAAGAAGCGTTTCAAACCATAATTCGGGATCGGGCATCTCCGACACCGGCGCGATAAACGACAGCGCGCCGTCCGTGACGGTCCTCGTTTTTCTGATATTTGTCGTACACGGTCTGCCGTCGTATATCGCCGAGCCGTGCGAGCCGACGTTCTCCGACGAGCAGATCATGGCTGACAGAACGGATCTGCACGTCAGCGCGGTATCACGGAGCATGAAATAAGCCGGCAGCTCCGTTCTGTCCGCGATCACCGCCTCGTTTTCAAAGTTGTCGCAAAGACGGCAAAGCCCGGCGAACGTTTCTCTTATCTTCTCCGTGTTTCTGTCAAAATCCGCGTACCGGCTCATATCCGAGCGGATACGGCAAAGCAGTTCTTTTACGTTCGATCTGCCGTATTTTATATCCGGTAAAACGTATGACGGTATCTCCCGGTCGTTTTTTTTCACCGCCGCGATATGCTCCGCGGCGCGAAGACTGCCGACCTGCGTGGAATTCAGCGCGCTGCCGCCCGGGCGGTAAACGCCGAACGTGCCCGCCGCCTCACCGGCGCAGTACAGACCTCTGACGGACGTCTGCCAGTTCATATCAACGTCGACTCCGCCGTTGCAGTGCTGTGCGCAGACGGCGATTTGCAGTCTGTCTTTATACAGGTCTATTCCGTGATCCCGATACAGCTCTGTTGCCACGGGATTCATTTTTTCAAGTCTTTCGACGGGTGTGCCGAAAAGCGCCCCGGATCTTTCAAGATACCCGTACGCCTCGTAAGACAGTACGGAAAAACCGTCTTCAAGCCCCTTCGGATTCTTCGTATAATCGAGGTATACGCGCCGTCCGGACTTTATCTCGTCCGCGACGAGCAGGTCGATCTTCGACGATCCCTCCGTCTTTCTGCTGTCAAACGGCCACTGATAGCCCTTAAGGAATATAAGCCCGAGCGACTCTTTTCCGAGCGCGTCGTACAAAAATTCCGTTTCATCGCCGTCCTCCGACACGGATACGTATCTCGGCAGTACCTGCTGATAAGTCCCGGAAAGGTTCCAGCGGAAATCCGTGCTCGCTATGCCGTACTGCCATTGATCGGCGTTGGACAGCCGTGCGCCCGCTTCGATCGCAAGCCCCGTCGAGCCGTGCTGACTCTGCGGATAGACCGTGTTTTCGTATATGCCGGACGGACCGCCCGTGCAGAGCACGACGTTATCGCAGGCGTATACGCAAAGCTCGCCCATCTCAGTCGATACGCAGGCGAGCCCGGTGACGGCGCCGTCCTTCGTCAGTATCTTTACGGCAAGCGTGTTGTCTATTATCGCGGTACCGTTTGACATGACCTTTTTTTCAAGCGCCTCTGTCATGTATTTCGACGTCAGAGGTCCCGACGACGTGGCGCGGCTCCGCGGATCGTGATCAGTCTTATATCCCGCGTATTCACCGAATTCATTGCACGGGAAAGGAACGCCCGCCTCCACGAGATTCATAAAGCAGCGAACCGAATACGCGGCTTCACACAGGGCGTGCTCGCCCATGACGGCGCCGCCCGAATAAAGCGTTTCCGCAAGCTCGCGGACGCTGTCGCCCTCAGCCCCGCACAGCGAAAGCTTATAATAAGTCTGCTTGTCGGAGCCTGTGTTGCGCGAGGTGCCGCAGTTCTTTCCCTCGGTGACGATCGCCGTATCTGTCACGCCGAGTCTGTAAAGCCTGTCCGCGGCGTTGTATCCGGCGCAGCCGGTGCCGATCACTATCGTGTTGTAATATTTCATAGTCTTCTTATATGCATACCGCCGTCGACTTCGATCGAGGCGCCGGTCGTATATCCGAACGTCCCGTCGCACAGGGCGGCTACGGCTTTCGCCGCGTCCTCCGGCTGTCCCCAGCGTTTTATCGGGACGAGTCCTTCGCCGATCAGTCTGTCGTATTTATCCTTCACAGCCGCGGTCATACCGGTCGCTATTATTCCGGGGCAGATCTCGTTTACGGTTATCCCGTATTCCGCGAGTCTGTCGGCGAAAAGCGTCGTTATCATGGAGACGCCGGCTTTCGATATGCAGTATTCTCCGCGGCTTACCGAGCTCGTATACGCCGAGCAGGACGATATATTGACGATATATCCTCCGCCTCCGCGCGCGATCATGGCTTTCGCGGCGTACTGCGTAAGGAACAGCGTGCCCTTCGTGTTGATGCCCGTGACGCGATCGTAGCTTTCCTCCGTCATTTCAAGCAGATCGGCGCGCACCTTCGGCGCGACGCCCGCCACGTTCACTAGCGCCGTGAATTCACCCTCACGGCAAGCCGTGTCGATCAGCTTTTCGCGCGACTTTCGATCCGATATGTCTCCCTTCATGTAGATCATACCGGCGGAGTCGAGGCAGCCGTCGTATTCGCAGACGTCCATGCCTACGACGCGGTATCCTTTTTCATTAAGAGCGCGGACTACGGCACCGCCGATACCGCCCATAACGCCCGTTACAGCCGCTGTTTTCATTTCGTCAACCTCCTGTAAAGCTCTCTGTAATATTCGTCAAAAACGGCGCATCCGGAGGGCGCGTCAAGCCTCATCAGCTCCGTGCATTTCGAGCAGGTGAGACAGCATTTCCGTCTTTCAACGGCGCCTTTGAGATAATCGTTGTAAATATCGGGATACGCGAGCCACATCCTGCCTATGCCCACAAGATCGCAGGCGCCGTGAGAAAGCAGCTTTTCCGCCTCGTCGAGCACCTTCTCGCGGTAATACGATATCCCGGAGGCGACCGTGACGAGGCGCGGGAATTCCCGTTTTATATGCGTTTCTATATCTTCAAGCCGTTTCAGCCCCGTCTCCGGCGTCTCCGGGGGAACGTACGGTCCGCGTCTGAACGGACGGTTGATATGCGGTACGAAATACGGGTTGCCGACCGTCACGTTGAGGATATGTACCCCCTCGTCCTGCAAAAGTCCGATGAGTCTGTCCCCCTCCGTCATATCGAGCCTCCCCTGCTCATCCGCGCCGAAGCCGTATGGATACGGCACCATCTCCGATACTCCGAGCCTGCACGTCAGAAGTCTGTCGCCCGGAAGCGCGGGTTTTACAGCTCTTATGCAGTCGAGGAAAAGGCGCGTTCTGTTTTCAAAGCTGCCGCCGTATTTTCCGGGACGGTCGTACGCCGAAAGGGATTCCGACAAAAGATATCCGTGACACGCCTTGACGTCTACCCCGTCAAAGCCGGCGCGCACGGCGAGCCTCGCCGTTTTTTCGAACATTTCCGGCACAAGCTCGAGATACCCGTCTTCCGCGACGCAGTCGTCGTCTACCGGTCTGTCCTTTTCATAAAGCGCGTTCCTGTACACGACGATCGGTCTTACGCTCTGTCTGCCGGAATGTGTGAGCTGCAGGATATACGTCTGATCCGTCGGCGACTGTTTCCGCATACTGTCAAGCATCCTTGCGAACGCGTCGACGTTTTGTTCGGTTATCACCATCTGTCTGTCGTTGGCGCAGCCCTCAGGGCATACGGCGCTCGCCTCGAACCAGACGGTGCCGGCGCCGCTTTTCGCCGCCTTGCCGTATTTGCGGAGCGTAAGCTCCGAAGGCGATCCGTCCGGCAGGCAGTCGCATCCCTCCATCGGCTGAAGCACGAGGCGGTTCTTTAACGTGCGTCCGTTTATTTCGAGTACGTCATTTAACATAATATCCCTCCGGGTATTTCATATGACCATTATATAACAGTTTATTTGTATTGTAAATACCGATTTGTGCAAATTACATTTCATTTTATGCTTTGATTTTTGTAACGACAACAAACGGCGCGGTCCTTGAACAGTCCGCGCCGCCGTATCACAAAGCGGAAGAAAGGAGGTACCCGGCTGTAATCGTATCAATAGCCGGAAAGTCCGCTCTGTTTTCATATTTATGCATTTCGTTGTCCGTCAGCGTGACGCCGCGCGTTATCTGTCCCGCGGGGCTGTCCTTGCTTCCGCGGCGGTTGATCCTGACAGACGCGCCGCCGGACGTTTTTTCCGCGTAGTAAAAGCTGCATCCGGAAACCGAGATCCCCTCGTTTTCACGGTTGAAGACGAGTATATCAAAATTATAATTTTCGTTATATACGTTCTTCATATTGCCGTAGAAAACGCAGTTTTTTATGACGCAGTCCGTGCTCGGCGTATGGACCTGCTCGCCCGTGACCTGATCGGTCATGACGGTGTCCATAATCAGAACGCCCTGCCCGTCGTTGTTGTCGATCACACAGTGATCAAGCGTCACGTTGTGGTCGTCTCTTTCGAAATCGAAGCCGCAGCCGTCGGGATATCCGCCGTTTTTGCATCCGCCGAACCTGCTGTTTCTGACGTAAAGATTCTGACAGCTCGACAAGAGCGCGGCTGTCGTACCGTACGCCATCGTAAAGCCTTCCATTCCGCCGTCGTATATTATATTCTCGAATACGCCCCATTCGCTGTCCCCGGTGCCGTCGTAGCCAAAATCGCAGGAATCGAAATTGAGCGCCGTCATCGTGTTCCGGCAGACTACGTTTTTTATCCGCCAGTTTTTCGTATACGCTCTGAACTGATGGTCGCCCGTGCCGTAGTGATAATTGTAGCAGTTCGCGCCAACGGCGATAACGCAGCCGTCGAAAACGCAGTCCTCGACGGTAACGCACGAAAACACCGTAGTCGGCGCGCATTTGCCGGGCAGATCGACCGACGAAAGCGGAAGAGAAGGTCTGCCCCCGACGTTCACCGCCGCGGGCCACACGTATTCATACGCGCCGCCGCCGGAAAGACCCGCGCGCGGCTTGCCGAGCCAGCTTATATCCGTAAGCGCCTCGGTCATAAGGTCCGGGCAGTTTATGTTTATAAAAGCACAGTTATAAAAGGCTATATTGCCGTTGTCGCCGCCGGTAGAACGGATGTATACGCCCTGATGCGAATCCGAGACTGTGACGCCGTCGAATATGATATGTCCGAGCCCCGTTCCCGGGTCCTCGCACAGTATCGCTATATCGTCTCTTTCGCATGACAGGGATATGCGCGGCGCGGGAAGTCCGCCGTCGCCGTATGATCCGACGTAAACAGGCGCCTCCGCGCTTCCTTTGCCGCGGATAATCAGCCGTTCATGCCATACGTCTCCGCGGCGCAGAAGTATCCTGTCACCGGGGGAAAGCGTCAGCGAATCGCAGAACGACAGACTTTTTTTCGCCGTTTCCGCGGTTTTTCCGTCGGCGTTGTCGTCGCCGTCGGCGCTGAAATAGTATCTGTTCCCTTCATCGCTCAATTCATACCACCGCTCTTTTGTCATATCGGCCTCCGGCTCCGTGACCGTTACGGTCGTTGTATTCTCCGCGTCTCCGGTGATCTCCGTATCCGCGGGGATCTCCGTACACGAGCACAGCAAAAGCGCAAGCAGCGCCGCGGTAAGTCTTATCCTCTTCATCAGCCGACGGGGAAAACGCTTCCGCCGATGAACTCACGGATCAGGCTGTTTCTCGGCACGTCCTCGCAGGAGAGCCCGAGAAAATATTCAAGGAATTTCAGAAGTCTTTTCGCCTCGGTATACTCCGGTTCATCCTTCGATATCGAGAAAAGCAGGGGTTCCGCAAACGTTTTCAGCACCGCGAGCTCGTAAAGCGACGCGGAGTTGAACATCACGTCCGCGCTTTCCTGGAACGGGAAAATGTGCTTCTGCTCGCCGTGGCGTACCGACTGCCAGCGGCTGATGGTCTCCCTCGCGGAGAAGCCTCTCGTCCTCGCGTCCCGGACCATCCTGCGTATCTCGCGGTTGTCCGTCGTCGGTATGCGGTTGTGCTCGTCTATGTTCAGAGCGGTTACGGCGCTTATATAGATCTTGAATTTGTCCTCCGGTCTTATCGCGTACGAAAGCGCGTCGTTCAGACCGTGTATGCCTTCTATCACAAGCACGTCGTTCGAGCCGAGTCTGAGAGTGGAGCCGTTGTATTCCGGCACGCCTTTTTTGAAGTTGAACGTAGGCGGCTCGACCGTTTCGCCGCGCAGAAGCGCGGTCATCTGTTTATTGAAAAGCTCCACGTCTATCGCTTCAAGACACTCGAAATCGTATTCTCCGTTCTCGTCCTTCGGCGTTTTTTCGCGTTCGACGTAATAATTGTCGCAGGCGACGGGATGAGCGCGCAGACCGACGTTTTCAAGCTGTACCGACAGTCTGTGCGAAAATGAGGTCTTGCCGGACGACGAAGGACCGGCGATCATAACGATACGGCGGTTCTCCTCCTTTATACGCTTGGCGATATTGCCGATAAGATGCTCCTGATAAGCTTCCGAGCAAAGTATGATATCGCGTCCGCGCCCTTCGGAAATAGCGTCGTTCAGGGCGGCGACGGTTGGAATTCCGAGATTTTCGCCCCATACGTTCGTCGCGCGCATCGTTTCAAACAGCTTTGCGGGTATCTCCGGTCTGCCCGGCTCCGTCGGTCTTCTGTGATACGGGAGCGTGAGTATTATGCCGTCCGCGTACCTTCTCATGTCGAAAACATTTATATATCCGGTAGACGGCGGCATATAGCCGTAGTAATAATCGTAATAATTGCCGAGCCTGTAAACGTTCGTCGTTGACGAACGGCGGTAATGGAAAAGCCTTTCCTTATCCGTCATGCCGTGGCGGCGGAAAAGCGCTGTCGCCTCGTCCGTCTGCATCTTTGTTTTCGTGAATTTTTCATTCTCGTCCGCATAGCGCCTCATCGTCTCCTTTACGGCGTCGACCTCCTCATCGCTTATCCGGCCGTTTTTGAGCGTGCAGTTGAAGTAAAGGCTGTCGCCCACGGCGTATTCGAGCTTAAGCTTTTCAATCCTTTTGCCGTAAACGTGAGTCATGGCGCGCAAGAACATCATAGTCGCGCCGCGCTCGTACGTTTTGTGTCCGTCGCGGTCGTACGTCGTTATGAATACGAGCCGTTCGGGTTCCGATTCGTTTTTCAGAAATCCGCTTTTTTCCGTGACGGTCTTGTTCAGTTCAAGCAGCGTCTGACCGACGCGGGCAAGAATAATCGGGAAGTCGTATCCGGACTGATACTGCTCCGCTAAGGAGAGATAAGTTGTGCCTTCCGGTACGTCTATGATCTGATCCTTGTGTAAAAACAACATATAAAATGGCCTCCCGGTATGATTTACGTGTTTTGTATTTCTCTTACTGCTTTGTATATTTCCGACACGGTGTCCGACGCCGTCAAACTGACCTGCCCCGTCCGCCGCTGCGCATATTCCGCGGCGGCGCCGCAAATAAAGGCTCCGCACGCGGCGTTGAGGCAGAGATCCTCGCCGCTCTGCGCGTTTATTCCCGTTATCACGCCGGACAGCACGTCGCCCGAGCCCGCCGTCGCCATTCCGGGGCATCCGCGGTCGACGAAAAGTACGCGCCGCCCGTCCGTGACGGTCGTTATCCTGCCTTTAAGCAGTACGGTCACGTTGTATTCCCCGGCGTACTCCACCGCCGCTTTTACCGAGTCCTCCGCGTCTACGTCTCCGTACAGCCGTCTGAACTCGCCGAGATGCGGCGTTATAACGACGTTTCCGCGGCTTTCGTATTCGATCCGGGACAGCGCCCACAAGCCGTCCGCGTCGATCAGAAGCGGACATTCAAGTGTCGATACCGCGTATTCGACGGCGGCGATCCTGTCGCTGCTCCTGCCGAAGCCCATGCCGATCCCGACGGAGGCGGCGCCGGCAAACGCGCGTGAAAGCTCTTCTTCGCAAAGAGAAGAAAGCGGCGTCAGCGTGCTTTCAAGCAGATACGGCGCAACGTAATCGGCGATGCGGTCTACGACGGCGAGCCGCGATATACCGCATCCGCTTTTGAGCGCCGAAAGTGAAAGGTTAGCAAGCTTAACCGCGCCGGAATATTCCCTGCAGCCGCCCAAAAGCACGGCGATTCCGAAATCGTATTTATTGCAGTCCGGGTCTCTTTCGGGAAACAGTTTTTTGAAATCCCCGGCGCGGCACATCATTCCGCCGACGCCGCGGTATTCGAATTCCGTCATTTCAGAAGCTCCTCCAGTACGACCCCGTCAGTATCCTTCATTTCAAATCCGAGAGCGCGTGCGAACGTCGGCGCCTCGTCGACTATATCGCATCTTTCAAGCGTCGCTCCGTCCTTGAAGGACGGTCCTTTGGCGCAAAGCACGGGCTGAGGTCCCTTGTCGGGCATATAGCCGTGCGTGGCTCTGCCGAGGCGGTAATCGTCGAGCTTGAAGTTGTCCGTCAGCGGTCTGACGACGCCTTCCGAAAAAGACGTGTAGCCGTCCGTTTCAAGCACGAAATCGAACTGACCGCCGAGGCGGTGCTTTTCCCTGCTCTCCGCCTCCGTCAGCACCTCCGAAATGCCGTATACGCCTTCGTCGCGGAGGTGACACAGGTATGAATACACGGCGTCTCTGACGGATCTGTCGTAGACGTAGCAGTACGCGCACATTCCGCCGGAGCGGATATACGCCCTGCATCCGGTGATCTTCCCGTCGTTTACGCGTATGAAGCCGGCGTCCGCCAGAAGCACGTTGAGCTTGACAGAGCGTTTTATCTCAAGCTGCCCGTGATCGGATATAAGGACGAAATTCGTTTCGTCAAGCGTCCCCGCGTCTTCCGCGGCGCGGCAGAGCTGACCGATGAAGCTGTCAGTCTCTTTTATCCCCTCGTTTACCTTTTCATTGAAAAGCCCGGTGTGATGGCGGTATCCGTCTATGTTCGCCGGATGGATCATTATCAGATCCGGTTTGTGCTCCCTTATGATGTCCGCGGCGCAGTTCATCACGAAAATATCGGCGCCGGGGTGCGAGCGTTCGACGAAGCCGTCCGCGTATCTGTCGACGATCTTCATGATCTCCGCGGACGTGCCGGAGCGGCGGAACGCCTCTCTTTTCGTATCGCCCTCGCCCTGAGTCCAGTACTCGTCGATCAGCATATCTATATCCGGATGGTTGCCGGTGACCGGCCAGAACACGCCCGCCGTCGTAAGCCCGGCACGCTTCGCGTATGTGAAGATGTCCGGCACTTTAACGGAATCATGGAACCATTCCCACGGGCGGTGACCGGGTTCGGGATAAAACACGTCGTTTCCGGTTATGCCGTGGCGGTCGGGATACGTTCCCGTGGCGATGGAGGTATGAGCCGGATACGTTATCGTCGGATAACACGTTTTAACGGTTTTTACCGACGCGCCGCCGGCGAGGTATTTTTTGAAATTCGGAAGCGTCCTAAGCAGCTCCATATCGTCGGAGACGAGCGCGTCAGCCGACAGAACGATCATTTTTCTCTTCATACCGTACCCGTGTATACCTCGTTCATCATTACCGGTCTCTGGTCGTTTTTATGCATCCTGATCCCGGGCGAGCCGTGATCGGATTCTGTGTTTATAAGCGTTATATGCTCCGGCAGCGTTTTATACAGCTCGTGCTTCGTGCTGAGATTCAGCCCCTGTACGTCGCTGTTCTGCTTCGCGCTGCAAAGCATATACGCGCCCCCGATATCTCCTCCGCAGCAGTAGCCGGACGGATCACCGTTTATATACGTTATCATACCGGACAGACGCAGATCGAAGAAGCAGTCGAGCGCTTTTTTCGCGCCTGCCGCGTCCCCTTCGCCCGACTTCGGCGTCCATTCCCCGAGGATCCGGTACGCGTCTTTGATATTGTTTACGTCTATCGGAGCGTTCACGACGTCGTTTTCGCGGTAAAACCGGGCGAGCTTTGCGCGGATCTTCTGAAACTTATGTCCCTCGAGCGACGCCTGCTCCGCGCGGTCGTAAACGTACTCGTCCCTGTCGCGGTCACGCAGATATTCAAAGCCGGGAAAAAGCTCTTTTACAAGCTCCGCGTCGCACCGGCGCATCATAATGAGCTCCGCACCTTTATGCGACAGGATGAAATCCCTTTTGAAGCCGTCCGTACCGACGGGAAACAGGTACGCTCCGCCGCGTACTCCGACGTAAAATCCGTCGTCCCGGACGGTGACCTCAAGCCCCTGTTCCTGCTCGTAGATGAACAGCGAAAGTCCGCTGTGAGAGGCGAGCGTGTGGTCGAAGCGGCGGCGGATCGCGTCGATCCGTTCGATATCCGTATACGTCATATGAGCGAAAGCAGCTCGTACTGGCTTTCAAGGAAGGCTTTGAGCTCGTCCGCCGTAAGCTGTCTGTGTGCCAGCGTGGCAAGACCGAGGATATAGCCGCAAAGCTTCTTTGCTCTGTCGGCGTCGTTTTCCGCAAGCTCCTCGAGTTTTTTATAAAGCGACGACGACGTATTTACAACGAGCTTCGCCTTTGACGGCATATCCTCCGCGCCGTCCATACGGTACATACGCATCATATCCGTGAAACGGCGTTCGTGCTCGTCCTCGTTCAGAATTGCCGGCGTCTTTTCGTCCTTCAGCGCCGCGAAGGATACCTCGAGATCGTCCTTGCCGGAAGCTTTTTTGAACAGCTCCTTCAGTTTTTCGTTCTCCTCGGCTTCGCCGTTTTTCAGAACGTCGTCAACTCCGGAGTCGACGCGGAGGAACGAAACGCCGCTTCTGTCCGCCTCTATCGTCTGTATGAACTGCGTATCGAGCGGATGATCGAGCAAAAGCACATCGGCGCCCTGCTCGGAATACATTGAGATATACTGAGCCTGCGTCTTTTTGTCCGTCGCGTAAAACACCTTGTTTTCATGCTTTTCGCGGCAGGCTTCAAGATATTCGTCAAGCGTCAGGTTTTTATCAGACAGCGCGTCGGAGAACAGCACGCTTCCCTTTACGCGGTCAAAGAATTTTTTATCGCGGATACAGCCGTATTCGACGAATATTTTTATGTCGTTATAAAGCTTTTCGTATTTTTCGCGGTCGGTGTTGAACATTCCGTTCAGCTTGTCCGCGACCTTTTTGACGATATGAGCGGCGATCTTCGTAACGTAGCCGTTGTTTTGCAGGTAGCTGCGGGACACGTTGAGCGGAAGCTCGGGACAGTCGAGAACTCCGCGGAGCATAAGAAGGTAATCGGGTATGACTTCCTTTATATTATCCGCGACGAACACCTGATTATAGTAAAGCTTTACCTGTCCTTCAAGCGGCTCGTATTCCGAATTGAGCTTCGGAAAATAAATGATGCCCTTGAAATTGAGAGGATACTCGGCGTTTATGTGGACCCAGAAAAGCGGATCGCGGTAGTCCTTGAAAACCTTTTTATAAAACGCTTTGTAGTCGTCCTCGGTGCATTCGGACGGCTGTTTCATCCAGAGCGGTGTCGTATCGTTTATCTGCTCGGGCTCTTTCTTGTCCTCACCCTCGCGGTCATCGTTTTCCGTATCGTAGAAAAACACGGGAACAGGCATGAACGAGCAGTATTTGTCAAGGATCTGCCTGATCTTAAACGCGTCAAGCAGCTCTTTTTCGTCCTCGGTTATCTTCATGATAACGCTCGTGCCGCGCTCCGTGCGCTCCGACGGGAACGTTTCGTATTCGCCGTCGCTTGTGCATACCCACTTTACCGCGGGTGCGTCGGTATAGGATTTAGACTCGACGGTGACGGTATCCGATACCATGAAGGATGAATAAAACCCGAGACCGAAGTGACCGATTATCCCCTCCTGCGGCTTGCCGCTCTCGTCGTTTTCGTATTTCTGAATAAACTCTACGGCGCCGGACAGCGCGATGTTGCAGATATATTTTTCGAGCTCGTCCGCGCTCATACCGATACCGTTGTCGGATACGGTGAGCGTGCCCGCCGTCTTGTCGAGCACGACGTCGATCCTGTAATCCTGCTCCGGCAGAGATATCTGTCCGAGCGACTCAAGCCTTTTGAGCTTTGTGATCGCGTCGGAACCGTTTGAAACGATCTCGCGCAGGAATATATCCTTATCGGAATAAAGCCATTTTTTTATGATCGGGAACAGGTGCTCCGAATCAACGGAGATCCCGCCCTTTTTTACGTTTTCAGCCATGATGTGCCTCCTGTTTGTTGATATATCTATTTTACACCGCTTTTTGGATCATGTCAACGATAAAATATGAATTTTCCATTATGTATAAAACCGCGCGGATAAGTCAACAATGCGTCATAACCTTAAGAAAGGAAAATTGCCATGACAGACAAGGAAGAACTCGACGAGATAAAACAGGAAAAGGCGGCGAGGATCGTTTATATCGCGCTGTCGGTCGTGATCGTTCTGACGATGATAATATCCGTCGTCTCCGCGATCAACAGAAGAAACAAAAAAACGCCTCCCGTACAGGAGCCGCCGGCTCAGGTCACGGAAACGGAAAGATCGCCTTTGCCGCAAATCACAAAGGACGGCGGCAAAAAGCCAGACGTCAAACCGGACACCGAAAAGCCGCCGAAGCCCGCTGTGACGGACGCGGCGACGGACAGGGCGGCGGAAACGGAGCCGGAGACGGAAACGGTCACGGAGCAGACTCCGGAGGAACCGGCGAGCGCCGAAAAGATCTTCGTCGTACCGGTCAACGGCGCGGTGATAAAGGATTATACGATGGATATGCCGGCGTATTCGGTCACGATGAACGATTACAGAGTCCATAACGGAACAGACTTTCACGCTGAAAACGGCGACCCGGTCTGCGCGTTCGCCGACGGAGTCGTATCAGCCGTTTATTTCGACCCGATGATGGGGCAGACGGTCGTCATCGATCACGGAGACGGCTTGTCGTCGATGTATCAGAATCTGCAGATCAGTCTGCCGGACCGAACCGAGGTCGGAGCAAAGGTCGCGGCGGGAGACGTGATCGCAGCCGTCGGAGAAACGGCGCTGATCGAATGCGCGGAGGTGCCGCACCTTCACTTCTCGCTCATAAAAGACGGGGCGCATATCGCACCGTCGGACTATCTCGGCTCGATCAGAGCGACGGAGGAATAATAAACAAAACGGAGCGCCGGACACGCTCCGTTTTGTTTTCGGCGGCAGTACGCCGCCGCGACCTGTCCCGTGAATATGCCTGCGCAGCTTTCATACCATCCGGAACTGTACCCGTATGTCATCCCGAATGCAGCTCTCCATGTCATCCCGAGCGCAGCGAAGGATCTCCTTCGATCACCGCCGCACATCAAACCGCGCCGCCGCGCAATCCGCGTTCCGGGGCTGCCCCCCCACCAGCCCGGAACGCGATGATCCGGCAGAGCCGGATCATAAAGGCGAAAACAGCCGTTTAAGTTATCAGTTATGAGTTATGAGTTATGAGTGCTCCGCGCGTTTTTCCGGCGCCCCATCAACTTACAGAGTTGATGGAGGGGATTAGAGGGGGTCAGGGGGAGTTTTGAGGGGTGGGACTCCCCCGGCGATGAAGCCGCAGAGCACGTCCGGTCGAGCCGCCGCGTCTCGTCATCCTGAGCGCAGCGAAGGATCTCCTTCGATCACCGCTGCACAACGAATCAGCCCGCCGCGCGATCCGCGTTCCGGTGCTGCCCCCCCACAGCCCGGAACGCGATGATCCGGCGGAGCCGGATCATAAATCCTCTGACGTTCGCCCCCGCGCCCCATCAACTTACAGGGTTGATGGAGGGGGTAAGAGGGGGTCAGGGGGAGTTTTGAGGGGTGGGGCTCCCCTGGCGATGAAGCCGCAGAGCACGTACGGTCGAGCCGCCGCGTTTTTCCGCTTCGCAAAAAAACAGCGCGCCTTTCGGTGCGCCGTTTTTTCAATTCAGCTTATTTCTTTTTCTTGGCTTTTACAATGATGAGCACGACAGCCGCGCAAACTACGACGGCAGCTGCGATGATGCCTATGATAAGACCTGCGTTCGGACCGTCTTTGGTGGTCTTTGCGGGATCCTTTTCGGTATCGGCGGGCTTGTCGGTAGTTGTGGGTTCCGTAGCCTCAGGCTCGGTGCCGGTCTGCTCTTCGGTGTTCGTCTTTTCCTCTTCGGTCGTCTGCGGCTCGGTATCGGGAATATTCTCGGCTTCCTTGAAGGATACGGACTTGAAGTAGAATACCTGATCCTCATCGTCGGTGATGCTCGGGTCAAGGCGGAGCGATCTGATCTCGCCGCCCCAGTTGCCGTTGTCATCCTCGGTCATGTCGATCTCAAGATCCGTAAAGTTTTCGGCTGCTTCCATGTAGTAGGGGAGATGGTTCTGAGCTATTTCTCTTGCATCCTTGGAGGTGAAGAATATTTCACCGTTTGTATCTTCGCAGGCGGTCTTGTAATTGAGAACGAGTATCGGGAATTTGTCGCCGTCAAACCACGCTTCCTTCTTCATCGGAAGTGAGAAGTACGGGTCGGAGCCGGTGACGGTTACTTTAAGACATGCGTTCTCTTCGTCATATTCAAGCTCGCAGTCGTTGCCGTTGCTGAGCTTTGCTACGGTGTTGGGATTTGAGAAATCGAGAAGCGTGAACGATCCTTCGGGTTCGGGAGTCGGTTCAGCGGTGGTCTCGTCGGGTTTTACGACGGGATCGACCTTGACGGTCTCAAGCTCGCGCGGGTCACGGGTGAGGTTGAGAGCGGTGGTACGGAGTACGGTACCGGGGATGCCGGAGGTGCCGTCACCGTGGTCGCCTATGTACAGGCAGTCGCCGCCGTAGCAGCAGCCGGACAGCGAATTGATCTGATCCTCGTATACGAGGTCTGCTACGAATGAAAGGTCGGATTTGTTGAGTACGACGACCTTGGAATCCGCGTCGTTATAAGTGGAGACGAACAGATAGTCACCGGCGGTGCAGATGCCGTAAGCCTGCGGGATCTCGACCTGCTCAAGTATGCTCTTGCCGTCTTTATCTATTTTGATAACGTGGCTGCCCTTGGAATAGCTGCTTCCGTCCTGCTTGTAGCAGAGGTACAGATAACCGTCAACATCTACGGCTATATAACCGGGGTCGGACTGCTGACCGGTCAGCGAGTTGTAATCGACAACGCCGTTGACTCCGAAGCCTTCATAAAGCTTCATGTTGTTGATATCGGTCACGTCGTAGCAGCGGATGGTGTCCTTTTCGTAGCCGGTGACTACGTAAAGAAGGATCCTGTCGTCGATCTTGACGCTGCAAACGCCGTTGACGCCGACTCTCTCCGTGTCAAGGTCTTCGGTAAGTACCGCAAGCTCCGTCATGAAGCCGTCCTCGTCGGGCGTGGTGTCGACGCAAGCGATCGAGATGTAGGAGGTATGCGGAACGTCATGCGTGATACCTACGAACAGGTAACCTCTGCAGTCTACCGCGAGTCCCTTCGGGTAGTTGTTGTCGGCGGTGACGCCGGGGTATTCGTCGTTTTCGACCTCGGGCGCGTATTCGGCTACGTGCTCACCCGTCGCGGTGTCGATCTTCGTTACGTGACGGTAGTTCTGCAGGAATCCGCCGTATACGTATTTTCCGTCGGGAGAAGCGGTGAAGCCTCTCATCTGGAAGCCGTTGTTTTCTTCAAAGCCGTCGAGGTCTACAAGGACTCCGACAGCGGCGTCTTTGAAAACGTCGTCGTTCTGACCCGCAAAAGCGGGAACCGCGGCTGCGCATATCATGATAACGCATACGAGCGCGGCGATAATCTTTTTCATCATTTTTCCTCCAAAAATTTTATTAGGGTCGCCATATTATATCATCAACCGTCGGAATTGTCAATACGAAAACGAGATTTTTTATTTTCCGACGCAGAACTTGCTGAATATTTCGCCCACTATATCGTCGTTCACTTCTCTTCCGTCAAGCTCCGACAGAGCCGAAAGAGCGTCTTCCAGATCGAGGCACGCGATATCCTGAGTCTGCCCGGAATCAAGTGCGGACAGCGCCGACGACAGCGACGTGATGAATCTGCCGATCTGCGAATACTGTCTTTCATTCACGATATGCGGCGCGGCGTAATCTATTCCGCCTTCAAGGAACAATCGCCCGATGAGTCTGCCGAGCTCTTCCTTTCCCTCTCCGGTCTTCGCGCTGATGTGCACGGTATGCTCAAACAAGCCGTCATATCCGAAAACGACCGGTACGTCGGATTTGTTCACCACGGCGACGACCGGCGTTTTCAGAGTTTTCAGCTTCTGTATGAGTGAAAGCTCATCTTCTTCCGGCTCGCGGCTGCCGTCGAACACGGCGAGCACGAGTCCGGCTTCCTCGATCGCACCGCGCGCCAGATCCACGCCTATGCGTTCCACCTCGTCCGAGGTATTCCGTATTCCGGCTGTGTCCGAAAGCTGCAGCCTTACGTCGCCGAGCACGGCGGCTCCGGTGACGATATCCCTCGTCGTACCGGGGATCTCCGTCACTATCGCGGTCTGCTTGCCGGTCAACAGGTTCAGAAGCGACGATTTGCCGACGTTCGGCGCGCCGCAGATCACCGTATCCACTCCGTTTTTGACGACCGTCGCGCGTCCGTAGCTGTCTTTCAGCTTTCGCGCCTCGCAAAGCAGCGCGGCGACCCTTTCCCGCAGCTCGTCCGCTGTCACGTCAGTCATATCCTCGTCGGGGTAATCTATATACGCGTAAGTCTGCGCTATCAGATGGCGCAGCTCGTTATACATTTTCTCCGCGGCGCCGGAGAGCAAGCCTCTGTTGTTCGCGCCGGCGAGGCGCAGGGCTCCGAACGAATCGGCGTCAATGACGTCCATTATCGCCTCCGCCTCAGTGAGCTTCAGCTTTCCGTTGACAAAAGCTCTCTTCGTGAATTCCCCGCCCTCCGCCGGGCACGCCCCGGCGTCGTACAGAGCTTTCAGCAAAAGCGAGCTGACGAGCACGCCGCCGTGGCAGCAAAGCTCCGCCATATCCTCGCCCGTATATGAGACCGGCGCGCGGTACAGCGTAAGCATCCCGTCGTCGATTATTTCGCCGTCGCAAACGAAATATCCGTAATAAGCGTGTGCCGGGGAGAGCTGATCGACGGGTTTTCCGTTTTTCGGGCGGAACACCGCCGAGGCGATCCCGACCGAATCATCCCCGGTCATTCTGATCATCGCTATGGCGCCTCTGCCGTACGGCGTTGAAAGCGCGGCGACGGTCCTGTCAAAAATCATATTCAAGCCTTTCTGCCGTTGTAAAGCGTATCGCGCAGCCACGGCGAGCGCATGGTGTAGTCGTCTGCGTCCGTCAGCTCCTTCACCATGTCGCGTCTGAGCTTCAAAAGAAGCTCCGAGCACGACGGATCGTCCACGCGGTTGCAAAGCTCCGCCGGGTCGCCGTCGAGAAGATAAAGCTCGTCCTTATCCGAACAGTTCCAGACGTATTTAACGCGCCCGTCCGTTATCATCCTCTGCGTATAAAGCCCGAACTGCTGTCCGTTATAAGTGGACAGCGCGTATTTTCTTGTTTTTTCGGGTCTGCTCCCCGTCAGATACGGATACAGGCTTTCGCCTTCAAGTCCGTCCGGCTTCGGCAGGCCGCATATATCGAGCAGCGTCGGTACGATATCGAGCGCGTTTATCACGGGATCGTTAACCGTGCGGCGTGCGCCTCCCGGCATTTTTATTATAAGCGGAACGCGTGCGACGGATTCGTACATGACGTAATGCTTGTCGAGCATCCTGCGCTCGCCGCACATATCGCCGTGATCCGACGTATATATCACGACCGTGTTCTCCGAACGACCCGTACGGTCAAGATACGAAAGCATCCTGCCTATCGCGTCGTCCGTCTGGGTGATCATGCCGTAGTACAGGCTGACGGTGCGGCGGAATTTTTCATCCGGTGTATCGGCGTTATTCCAGTTCAGCACCATCTGCCGCTGCATAAACGGCTTGCCCAACAGATCGTCGTCAAATGCGTCCCACAGAGGCGCGTCCGGGTACATGGAGGCAAACGGCTCGCTCGGGCGGCAGGGCAGATGCGGAGCCTGAAAATTCACTCTGATCTGAAACGGTTCGCCGCCGTATTTTTCCATCAGCCCGATCGCCGCGTCCGCGGCGCGGTGAGTTTCGCTCTGTTCGTACGGCAGATCGCACGGATCGCCGAAGAAGCCGTTTTCATACTTCGTCGTATCTCTGACGCCGAGCGCCGCCGTCGGGATATAGTCGTCATATCCGAACGACGTGGCGGGACTGTCGGACACGTGCCACGCGCCAACGTAACCGCATTTATATCCCGCGGCTGACAGGTCGCGCGACCACGAGTAGTTATCCTCACCGAACGGTATCGACGGGATGCCCTGATCGTAATTGTACAGCGTTCCGACGTGCTCCGGGCGTTTGCCGCACACCATGCTTCTACGTGCCGGCACGCAGATAGGGTTCGGAGTATAGGCGAGCGAAAAATCGACGCCCTCCGAGGCGAGTCTGTCGATATTCGGCGTTTTCACGGGATAACGCCCGGTATAGCCGAGGCAGTCCCGTCTTTGCTGATCCGAGCAGATGAAAAGTATATTGTATTTCATTCGAAATCTATCTCACACATGAGCATATTGTGATCGGAGATCAGCTCCGTCGTCGCGTCGACCGTGCGTACGCTGCGGGCGCTGACGCCGCGGCAAAGCACGTTGTCTATACAGACGTCAGCGTACGTGTGAAGATCGCGGTTTGCAAGCGTGACGCCGGACACGTGCGCGGCTATGACGGACGGCGACGTGTTGAAATCGCCGCAGCAGCAGAAAGCTCCGGGGTAAGCGGAAAGGATACCGTCAAGGCATGACATCGTGTCGAGATTGGCTTCCTCGCTCTCGCAGGACAGGTGTGTGTTGAAGACGGTGAGCGGGCTGCCGTTCACGTTTATAACGGCGTAGCCGCATGACGTTCCCTGCTTTGCGACTTTTACGTTGTAATTTATCGTTTTGCGCTTTATTATCGGATAACGGCTCAGTATCGCCGTGCCGTACGTTCCGCCCTGGAACGGTCTTATCGCTATGAAATGACGGTATCTGTAACCGGCGGCTCTGCCGATCAGCGCCGCCATGTCGACGCCGAGAGAACGCGAGCAGCCGCGGTCCACCTCCTGCAGCGCGATAACGTCCGCTCCGGCTTTTTTTATGACGCCGGCGACGGCGTAAAGGTCCTTTTCGTCGTATCTGCCGAACATCTTCGAGCAGGCGCCGATATTGAACGACGCAAGTGTTATGCTGTTCATTTTCTGTGTTTCTCCGCTGATTTGTTTATATCCTCCACGGCGCATTCGACCGTGTAGTCGTTTCTGCACTGGCTCGAAAACAGCACGCCGTTTTCGCCGTAGATATTCAGATCGTAATATTTTACCGTGACTTTTCTTTTCCCTATCGTGTAGATACGCTGCGCGCGGTCGATCGAGGCGCGCACTATGTCTTTATACTTAATTTCTTTGTACTCGTCGTCAACGCCCTCTTCGACAAGACGGACCGTACGCGACGCGGTGAACACCGAATCCTCCGTGAAATACATCCGGCATCTCTCGTATCTGTCCGTACGGTATACGCCCTCTTTGTCGCGGCGGATATACGGCGTGTCGTAATAGACGTAAAACTGCATCAGAAGCGGGTTTATATACGGCAGCTCGCGTCCGTACAGATCGAGGTCGAAATAAGCCTTTTCGTCAAATCCCGCAAGCTCGCGCTCTATGTCCTCGTCGATATCGCGTTCGCTCGAACGGCGCATACGCTCTCTGAAAAACATGAAGCATCCCGTGCCGAGCACGGCGAGAAACACGATCGGTATATATGAAATGTTGTCCTCGTCCACGGGCCAGATATAAAACAGCACGAAGGCGGCGATTATCAGCACGAAGCCCGTGTACATGACAAGCTTTTTGTTTTCGAAATATCTTCTGTTTTTATCGTAATACATAAGCGTTCTCTCTTTTTCCGTGTATACGTCATTATACAACAACGGTCACGCGCTGACAACGCAAAAAAGTGTTATAAATGTAAAAAAATTTTCAAAACCCGGAGCATAAGCGACGGGAATGTTCCGTTATACCGGAAAAGTCGCTTGACAGAGGCTTTGTTTTTTGATATGATACAGTTACGGGGCAGGACTCACCGGCCGTCCCGAATCCGGAAAGAAAGGAGTTGATAGGTGTGATTATGAACAATGAGGTGATCCCCGTATAACTCCGGGCTGAGCCTTTCGGTAATACGGGGGCTCCGCACGCCGTAAAACAGCGCGGCGTGCGGGGTTTGTTTATCGTATGCCCCGGGCAGCGGGGTCGGGAAAGGTGTGACATGAGATACAGAAACGCAAGAGAGCTTCTGCCTGCCGAGCTGCTCTCACGGATCCAGAAATATTGCGAAGGGTGCCTTATTTATATCCCCAAGCGCGGAAAAAAGGCCGCGTGGGGAAAAAGCAACGGCGCGCGCGGCAGATACGACGAGCGCAACCGGCAGATCTGCAAGATGCACGTCTCCGGCACTCCGGTAAAAGAGCTTTCGCAAATGTACTGGCTTTCGGAGGACAGCATAAGAAAGATCATAAGGCGGAGGAAGCCGAAATCTCCGAAATGAAAGAGCAAACCGCAAGGGACGGACCCGGGCGGTTTTTCTCATCCTCCGCCCGGGTTGAAATATTCACATTTCCGCTTTATAATAAACTGCGGAAAAACGGGATCCGGAGGTAAAAATGAAGATAAACGATCACCGTGAAAACGGATACGCCGAAACGATACGTAAAGGTATCGACGCGGTACGCTCATTCAGAGGCGGACTGTCGTACGGTCGGGGCGCGGCGGAGGAAAACGTGAAACGGCTGAAAGCGGCTCTGCGTGAGGCTGACGCGGTCGTCATCGGCGCGGGAGCCGGGCTTTCGACCTCGGCGGGGTTCACCTACTCCGGCGAGCGGTTCGACAGATACTTTTACGATTTCCGTGACAGATACGGCATAACCGATATGTATTCCGGAGGCTTCTATCCGTTTCCAGACGCGGAAACGACGTGGGCATGGTGGGCGAGACACATATATTTCAACCGTTACGTCAAGTCACCGAAGCCCGTATACGAGGATCTTCTGTCCGTCGTTTCAGATAAAGAATATTTCGTCATAACCACAAACGTGGACCACCGTTTTCAGCTTGCCGGATTTGACAAAAAACGGCTTTTCTACACTCAGGGCGACTACGGTCTGTTCCAGCGCAGGGGCGGAGGCGACGGGAAAACGTACGACAATGCGGAATGGGTCGCGGAAGCGATGGAGGCCGAACGCTTCATAAAGGATGAAAACGGATATTTCACCACTCCGAAGGACCGGCTGCTCAATATGCGCCTGCCGTCGCGTCTGATACCGAAGACGCCGGACGGATATGACGTTTCGATGAATCTCCGCTCCGACGATACCTTCGTCGAGGACGACGGCTGGCGCCGCGCGTCGGAGAATTACGCTTCATTCCTTCACCGCCACGCGGGCGAAAGAGTGCTTTTCCTCGAACTCGGCGTCGGATCCAACACGCCCGTGATCATAAAATATCCGTTCTGGGCGATGGCCGCGGAAAACAAAAACGCGGTATACGCCTGTCTGAATATGAACGAGACGTGCTGCCCGGTACAGATCTTTGACAGATCCGTCTGTATAGACGGCGACGCCGGAGAAATACTGAAAAAGCTCAAATGATCGGCGCGGACCCTGCGCAAATGCCGAAACGGTGCGCCGGTGGATGAAGAACGACGCGTACACGCCCGAGGAGATCGCCGGCTTCTTTTTCGCGGCGGTCCCGTTTCATTGACGCCCCGCCGCGACAGGCGGGCTTTTTTTTATGCATCGCTTACGTCACAGCGGGAAAGCCACGGCGTCGCGGTACAGCTTTTCAAGCGTGCGGATGAACGAAGACAGCGAGCTTCTGCGGTCGTCCTTATGAGTGCACAGGACGCAGGAAAAAGTCTCCTTGCAGTCAAACGGGATCCAGGCGAACTGTCCGCTGTGATCGTTCAGAAACCCGGGAGCAAGGCATACGCCGCGCTCCGCCGCTACGTTCGTGAGCGTCGTATCGTGATCCGGGCTGTTGAAATAATCTATTTTGCCCGTTGCGATAAGTCGGTGCTGAACGGCGCGGAGCGCCTGCGGAGAGCCGCCGCCGACCATCAGCGTCCTGCCGTAAAGATCCTCTTCCGTGACGAGATTTTTCGACGAAAGCGGATCGTCACGCCGGGCGATCAGATAAACGCGGCTTTCAAACAGCTCGTGAACGGCGATCCCGGGGATCTGCCGCGTCTGCTCCTTCAATGCGAAAAGGATATCCGTTTCATTTTTCAGAAACCCGTCCATTCCGTTTTCATACTCGAACTTCGGAACGATCTGAACGTCGGGATATTCTTTCGCGAAAATGCGCATCGCCTCGGGCAGAAAATACAGCGCCTCGCGAACCATCAGGCTGATCGAAATACCGTCTTTATACTTCGCGCTGAAATTCTGTCCCTGCTCTACCGCCCGTTTCAGCTCCTGACGCATACCGGAAAGAAACGTTACGAACTGCGCGCCGGCGGGCGTCAGCGCCGCGCCCTTGCCGCTCCGCTCGAATACGGCGAAGCCGATCTCCTCTTCAAGAAGTCTGATCTGATATGAAAACGTCGGCTGGCTGACGAACATATTCTCCGCCGCGCGGCTGAAATTGAGCGTCCTCGACAGCTCGATACAGTAATCTATCTGTTTTGTAGTCATATCCGCCTCCGCGTGATTTAAATTTTAAATTGATTATAGCATATTTGAATTTGACTTTTCAATGATCCTGTGGTAAAATATCGGTGAAATCAAGAGCCGGAGGTAAATCAAAATGGCAAAAACACTCATAGCGTTCTTTTCCCGTGCGGACGAAAACTATTTCGGCGGCGCGATGCGTTACGTCAAGGTCGGCAATACGGAGGTCGTCTGCGACCTTATGAAAGAGATGATCGACGCCGACGTATTCAGGATCGAAATGAAAAATCCCTACTCGCCTGTTTATATGACCTGCATCGAGGAGGCGAAAAAGGATCTCCGTGAGAAGGCGAGACCGGAGCTTGTTTCGTATCCCGACGGCATAGACGGATATGACACCGTCATCCTCGCCTACCCGAACTACTGGGGAACGATCCCGATGGCGGTGGCGACGTTTCTTGAAAGATACGATTTCACCGGGAAAACGATCCTTCCGCTCTGCACCAACGAAGGCAGCGGCATGGGCGGCAGCGAACGGACGATAAAACAGTGCGCCCCAGGCGCGAACGTGAAAAAAGGTCTGCCGGTCACCGGATCCGACGCCGGCAATTCCGGCGCCGCCGTAAAGCGCTGGCTTTCATCGAACGGTCTTCTTTAAGACGCGCCGTCGTGTATGAAACGGGGCGCACAGGCTGAAGGGCACTCATCACCATGAACGACGCGGCGAACGGATCGCCGTCAACGGATAAGGAGAACGAATATGAAACACATACTTTCGGCGCTTCTCGCGCTTGTTATGATCCCGGCGCTCGCCGCCTGCGGAGACGGTCAGACGCCCGGGGCGGCTGCCGTGACGGCAAACGAAGCCGTAAGCACGGCCGCGCCGTCCGTCGACGCAGCGTCGGACACCGACGTCGGCACGGAGGAAACGGCGCCGTCCGGGCGCAAGGCTCTCGTCGTGTATTTTTCCCGCACGGGCGAGCAGTACACCGTCGGCGTGATCGACAAGGGAAACACCGCCGTTGTCGCGGAGATGATCGCGGAAAAAACCGGCGCGGATCTGTTCGAGATCGTCCCGGCAGACGATCACTACCCTATGACGTACGCCGAGCTTACCGACGTCGCTAAACGCGAGCAGAAAGAAAAAGCGCGTCCTGCGTACAAAGGGACGGCGCCGGAGCTTTCGGGGTACGATACGGTCTTTATCGGCGCTCCCGTATGGTGGGGCGACTGGCCGATGATCATGTACACGTTCTTCGAGCAGAACCGCGACGCGCTGGCGGGCAAAACGCTTATCCCGTTCTCAACGCACGAGGGCAGCGGGCTTTCCGGCTTTGACAGGAAGCTCGGCTCGGCGATTCCCGGCGCGACTGTAGAACGCGGACTCGCGGTCCGCGGAAACGACGCGCAGAACAGCAGAGCGGCGGTAAGAGACAGCGTGAACGGCTGGCTTGACGGTCTCGGTTTCTGATATCAAAGCAAATACAAACGTAAACGGAGGATCAATATGGAATACGTAAAACTCAACAACGGGCTTGAATGTCCTGCCGTGGGCATCGGCACGTTCATGCTCTCCCCCGCAGAAGCGGAAAACAGCGTACGCGAGGCGCTGAAAACGGGCTACCGCCTGATCGACACGGCGAACGCCTACGTGAACGAACGCGCCGTCGGCCGCGGTATCAAGGCAAGCGGAGTTCCGCGTGAGGATATTTTCCTTTCGACCAAGCTCTGGCCGAGCGAATATGAAAACCCGGACGCGGTGGATGAGACGCTCGAGCGCCTCGGCGTCGACTACGTCGATCTGCTTTATATCCATCAGCCCGCCGGGAACTGGCTCGCCGGTTACAGGCAGCTTGAAAAGGCGTACCGCGAGGGCAAGGCGAGATCCATCGGCATATCGAACTTCGAAGGCGAATACATCGCCCGGCTCGAGAAGGAATGGGAGATCGTGCCTCAGTTCATTCAGGTCGAGGCGCATCCGTATTTCACGCAGAAGGAGCTTCGCAAAACGCTTGACAAATACGGCATCCGTCTTATGAGCTGGTATCCGCTCGGTCACGGCGACAGATCGCTTATAAGCGAACCGGTATTCGCAGAGCTCGGCAGAAAGTACGGCAAGACGCCGGCGCAGGTGATCCTCCGCTGGCATACGCAGACGGGCTTCGTCGTGATCCCGGGCAGCAAAAATGTCGACCACATCCGCGACAATTTAAACATTCTCGATTTCACGCTGACCGATGAGGAAATGGATCAGATCGCCGGGCTCGACAAAAACGAGCGCTACTACCACCGCACCGACGCGCAATTAGCGCAGTTCGCCGCGTGGAAGCCGGCATTTGAAAAGAAATAAACGGCTCAGATCAAAACGACCCCTTCGCCGCCGCGGCGGAGGGGTCACGTTTCCTTACGGAAAAAAAGAGCCAACTGCATCATGCAATTGACTCTGTGTTTCATTATTTGATTGTAAGGTTTGTCTGCGACAAACCGGAATTTGTCATAGCATCCTTGATAGCAGGAAACCAGGAGCTTTTCCAATAATAACGTCATCAGTAACATCAACCACGTCACAATTATTCTTTTTGTATTCGTTCACAAAACCCTGCTCACTATTGAATATGATTTCCTTTCCATACCATGGTTTCCTAGATTGAGGAGTCAATTCCAAATAGACAGTTTTGTCTTCCAGATAAAAGGTCATAACGGTATGGAACTTCTTATTCGGAATGTCATGCAGTAGCCATATCTTGTTAGGAATGCTATGTTTGTCTAGAATAGATTTCATCAGAACGACGGCATCATTACATGTGCCAACCTTTGCCTTCATCGTGTCTTCAGGAGATTGAATGCGGTATTCAGTCTGTAACCGTTCAAAGAACTCTTTATCGAAACCTTTTGTCATATCAGGCTTGTATGATGTCCCATTCAAATAGAAACCATATTCGTAACCATTGTCCAAAAGTTCCTTTTTCAATAGCTCACATGCTTCAAGTATAAACATATCATTTTCTCCATAAACTCCGATTTGTCAAACTCGTCACCGGTTCAGCAGTCTGTCGTATATCTCAAGATCGATATCCTTGAATACATTGAAGACTACCTTCTCGATCCCGTCATGCTCCTTCAGATAGTCCTTAACTGTCGCCACGGCGATCTCCGCGGCTCTTTGGTTTGGAAACATGAAGACGCCGGTTGAGATGCAGCAGAATGCGATGCTCTTTATGCCGTTTTCTTCAGCGATCTTCAAGCAGGACGTATAACACGACGCAAGCAGTTCTTCATGGCGTTTCGTCAGCCTGCCCGTGACGACCGGACCGACCGTATGGATCACGTGACCGCACGGGAGGTTATACGCAGGCGTTATCTTCGCCGCACCCGCCGGCTCCTCGTGCCCCTGTTTTTTCATTATCTCGTCACAGCGGTTCCTCAGCATGAGCCCCGCCGCCGAATGGATGCAGTTGTCTATGCATTTGTGAAGCGGAACGAAGCATCCGAGGAGCTGAGAATTCGCGGCGTTTACGATCGCGCCGCATTCAAGCGTCGTTATATCGCCCTGCCATACGCAGATCCCTTCGTTTGAAAAATCGAGGTCAGACAGTTTTGTGACGCCCTTTTTTCTCGTTTCCTCTCTCAGATACTCGCCCTCTACGCGAAGGTACTCCGCGTCGACCGGAGCCGGCATACGTACGTTCATGAGACTTCTCAGCAGATCCTTCCGTTCGTCTTCTCCGTCCGGCAGACGGACGCCCGAGTAACGCGGATCCTCCGACAAAAGTCTTTTTATCAAATATTCTCTTCTCTGTTTCTGCTCCATTTCAAACCCTCTCTTTTACCGTATTATACCTGTTTCCGTGCGCGTTTTCAATAACGATTTGTAAACGTTGCCTTGACAAGCGCCGATTTGTATGATATCATAACGGCAAGGAGAGTGATACCGTGATTATTGAAGGTTACGTCCCTTATTCGGGATTCAAAACGTATTACAGGACGGTGAAGGGCGGAAAAAAGACTCCGCTTCTGCTGCTTCACGGCGGGCCCGGTTCCACGCACAATTATTTCGAGGTGCTCGACCGGGTCGCGTACGAGGACGGGCGCGACGTTATAAGCTACGATCAGCTCGGCTGCGGGAACTCTTATATCGACGGCTGCCCGCAGCTGTGGCGTATGGAAACGTGGCTCGGCGAGCTTGAAGCCGTGCGCGGCTGTCTCGGGCTTGAAAAGGTCTTCATACTCGGTCAGTCGTGGGGCGGGATGCTCCTGCTCGAATACGTCTGCCGCCGCTCGCCGAAAGGCGTTTCGGGAATTGTCCTGTCAAGCACTCTGCCGTCGAGCAGACTTTGGGGCGCGGAGCAGCTGCGGCTCATTTCACAGCTGCCGGATGACGAGCGTGCGGCGATCGCGTCGGCGGTCTCGTCAGGCGACTATTCCGGCGACGCGTACAGATCGGCAGAGGCGCACTATATGTCGCTTCACTGCTTTTCCGCATCCGACGAATACCCCGAATGCGTGAGACGTCCGAAGCGTACCGGCAGGGAAAGCTACGAGGTCGCCTGGGGACCGAACGAATTCACCCCGACGGGAACTCTGTCGGATTTTGACGTCACGCCTCTTTTGAAGGATATAAAAACGCCCGCGCTTATCATGAGCGGCGGCTCCGATCTCTGCACGCCGTATATAGCGAAAACGATGTACGACGCGATACCGGGCGCCGAATGGGTGCTTTTCAGAGAATGCCGGCATATGTGTTTCGTTGAGGACAACGACGGATACGTTTCAGCTCTGATACGCTTTATGAACAGGATCGAAGAAAAACGCTATGAAAATACGCAATAAAACAGGCGGTTATATA
Organism: uncultured Ruminococcus sp.; assembly: GCA_902762505.1. Classification (GTDB taxonomy): domain Bacteria; phylum Bacillota; class Clostridia; order Oscillospirales; family CAG-272; genus UBA1248. The sequence continues at coordinate 40,405 of CACWOQ010000005.1, forward strand.
CTCGCCGTCTCGGGCGGCGCATGTCAAACGGCAGCCCCCGGCGAATACTGTTGCTGTGACGGCGGCGTATCGCTCACGCTCGTGAAAAGCCGCGGCGCGTCGGGTCCGGAGCCTGTCAGAGAGTCGCGTTCGCTCCGCGGAGGGCTCGGTTTAAGATACGGCAAAACGTACGTTTACACGCTTGTTTCGCATTACGCCGCCTCCGACGGCGTATTCGACGCCGTCACCGACGAATACGACGACACGTCCGTGATACTGCCCGAGCATAAGTGCGTTTTCGTGCGTTTATCGGGCGCGCCGTCGCCGCGGCTTTCGTTCAGAGACGCGGCGGAGCGGAAAAAATACGTACGCGCTCTGATACCGCATACAGCGACCGTCGCTCTGCTGTTCCTTTTATCTTGCGCGGCGACGGTGCTTTCCGCCGTCATGCGTGCTCACGGAGGCGGTGTGCTTCCGGTAGTGTTCTCGTCCGTTTTTCTTTTGTCGTTTTCTCTTCTGCTGGCGTACGATATCGTAAAATACGCGAGGCTTTGCCGGTCTGCGGATGATACGGCTGAAAAACACGGAAATACCGGAAACAGATAAGGATCAAATCGGACCGTACGGCGGAATTTGCGGATATTGACTTTGCCGCGGCAAGTAAAGTCAGTAACGACGCCTTGTTCGATACGTATCCGGGAGAAATATACGGAGGTATTAAAGTAATCAAATGATCGGCTATTATCAGATAAAAAGTCCTCTGTCGCACGCGACGGAACAAAACGCCGCCGCGTTCATCGGAAGGATAAGCAACTCGCTCGGCGAAGAGCTTTGCCGGGTCGGGGCGTCCGAATACGCGGACGGTGCTTTTTCGCTTTTATACGTTGCCTCGGGCGGCAGCGAGGGATATTTTCCCGAGGTCTTCGAGCGTCTGAAGGGCAAGCCGTGTTACATACTCACGAGCGGTGAATCCAATTCTCTCGCCGCGTCGCTTGAAATACTTTCGTATCTGAAAAAGCGCGGCGGAAACGGCACGGTGCTTCACGGAGACGACGCGACGGTCGCGCAAAGGATCCGCGCTCTCAGCGCCGCTCACCGCGCAAAAAGCTCGCTTAACGGCAAAAAGCTCGGTCTTATCGGCGAGCCGTCTTCATGGCTGATCGCAAGCGATTACGACGAGGACGCCGTGGAAAGAAAGCTCGGGTTAGGTCTGTTGCGGATAAGCATTGACGAGCTGCTCTCGGAGATCGCCGCCGGCGGGTACGAGGAAAACGCTTATACGGAAAAGCTGACAGGCGCCGTCTTCGACCGTGATGAGCTGAGGCGCGCTCTCGATATTTACGGAGCTTTTTACCGCATCGTCAACAGGTACGGGCTGTGCGGACTGTCCGTGCGCTGCTTCGATCTTCTCGACACGGTCCGTTCCACCGGCTGTCTCGGTCTGTCGATCCTCAACAGTCTCGGCGTATACGGCGGCTGTGAGGGCGATATGCCGTCGCTTTTGTCTATGGCGATCCTCGGAGAGGTCACCGGGAAAGACACGTTTATGTGCAACCCGAGCCGTATAGACGCCTCCGCGCGCAGGGCGACGTTCGCTCACTGCACGGTCCCCGTGACGATGACCGACGGCTTTTCGCTCGACACTCATTTTGAATCCGGGATCGGCGTCGCGGTCAAAGGCAGGTTTGACGGCGGAGACTGCACCCTGTTCAAATGCTCGGGCGATCTGTCGCGTTATTACGCGTCGGAGGGCGTGATACTCGACGAGCCGTACAGCGACGCGCTCTGCCGGACTCAGATCACCGTCGGCGCGGACGGACTGTCTTATTTTCTGAACGATCCGATCGGCAACCATCACGTTATCTGCCGCGGACACAATAAAGACGCGCTCGACGCGTTTTTCGGACTGCTCGACTCATAAGTCACATAAAGGAACACGTTCCAGTCGGGAAAGAACCGGTAAAAAAATGAAACTGAACAAATCGATAAAAACGTTTACGGCGGCGCTTCTCTGCCTTGCCGCCCTTTGCGCCTGCTCCGAGCCCGCGCCGTCCGGTATGACGGCGACGGCCGCGGAAACGACTGCGGAATACGAACCGGATACCGTCCCGGACGCGGCGAAAACGCCGGCGGATACAGAGACCTTGCCGGCGACCGATGAGGAAACGACCGGGGAGACGACGGCCGTCACGGAAACCGGCGAGCCCGCGCAGCCGGCAGAGATGCGTATGGTAATAGCGACGCTGAATATCAAGCACGGCGCGGACGGACTTGACAAACTCGCCGACGCGATACGCGAAATATCTCCCGATATAATCGGCTTGCAGGAGGTAGACGTGAACTGCGCGCGCTCCGGCTCGGTCGACGAGCCGGCTGAGCTATCGCGGCTCACGGGGCTTCCGTATCACGCGTTTTCAAAGGCGATATCTCTCGGAGACGGCGAATACGGCACGGCGATACTCTCACGGCATCCGATCGAAAGCTTTGAGACGGTACCGCTCGATTCCGGAAAATACGAGCGCAGATCCGCCGGGCACGCCGTGATAAACGCAAACGGCGTAAGGCTTGACGTTCTCGTCACACATCTGACATACGAGGACCGGGAGGTCCGCGCAGGACAGATGAAAACGATCGCCTCGATGCTGTCCGGATTTGAGCGCTGCGTGCTTACGGCTGATCTGAACTGCTTCGATCTGAACGATCTCCATTATCTCGGCGGCGAATATTACGTGAACAGGCCGGACAGACGGTACGACACATTCCGCCGCTTCGACGGCTTCGCTCCGGATAATATCGTCGTATCGGAAGGCTTTACGGAGATATCAAGCGGCGTATCTGACACCGAATGCTCCGACCACAGACTTCTCTACGCCGTCTTCACGCTCGTTTCGCCGTGACTGCCGGAACTGATGACAAAACGCATACGGAGGTGAGGTATGAGATTTTCAAACGGGCTGTATCAACTCGATCTGCCGGATAAATGGGACGGGATCGTCGGAGTGAAAAAAAGAGGCAGAAACGCGGATATCGTCCTTTTGTGGGAAAAGGGGACCGGCCGCAGCGGTCTTCTCGCGAGCCTGCGGTGTCTAAAACGAAAGGCGTCAAAGCCGGATGACGGCAAAGAGCTTATCATGACCCTGACGGACGGCGACGGCGGTACTCTTTATCTGTACGCGGTATACGGCCGCGAAGGCTTGGTCGGCGAGGAAAACGAGGATCTGTACTGGCGTCTGAGAGACAGGCTCTGGCAGGTCTTTGAAAGCATCACGACAGACAAACGGCTTGATAAGACGTCTGTATAAAAAACGGCGCGGCGCGGAAGCGTTCATCGCCGTTTTTTTTTTAAAAAAACTGTTTTGCTCTTGACAAGCGCCATACTTCGTGATATGATGTATTGCGTAACGGGAGGTATATTATGGATATTCAATTGAAGCGCGGCTTACTTGACGTATGCGTTCTCGCAGCCATAAAAAACGAAGACTCATACGGCTACAAGATCATAAAGGATCTTAAACCGTATATCGAGCTGTCCGAATCAACGCTGTACACGATACTGAAGCGGCTCGAGGGTGCGGGAATGCTGACGTTACGAAGCGCGGAACACGACGGAAGACTGCGAAAATACTACCATATCACGCAAGACGGCATAAAGCGTATAGACGAATTCAAGGATGAATGGAAAGAAGTGATCTCCGTTTATCGATTCGTAACAGAGGAGGATCGTCATGAATAAACAGGAATTTCTTTACGCCCTGCAAAACGCTCTTTCGGGGCTTCCGGAGGACGAGATTGAAGAGCGCGTCGCCTTTTACGGTGAAATGATCGACGACCGTACGGAAGAAGGCGCAAGCGAGGAGGAGGCGGTCTCCGGGATCGGTACGGTCGGTGAGATCAGGGAGCAGATCGTCGCCGACATCCCGCTTCAAAAGCTTGTAAAGGAGAAAGTGAAGCCGAAACGGACTTTACGCGCATGGGAGATCGTTCTGATCGTTCTGGGCTTTCCCGTGTGGTTCCCGCTTCTTATCGCCGCCTTCGCGATCGCACTTTCGCTGTATATCGTTGTTTTCGCGCTCATCGTTTCGCTGTGGGCGATCGAGATCTCGCTCTGGGCTTGCGTTCTTGTCGGGATCGCAGCGGCTGTCGCGTGTTTCATCAAAGGTAACGCGTTCCCTGCCCTGATGATGCTCGGAGCGGCGTTCATCGTCGCCGGGATTTCGATCTTTACGTTTTCCGGATGCGTCGGCGCGACAAAAGGCATCGTTAAGCTTACGAAGAAGGCCGGCGTCGCCGTTAAAACCATGTTCATCGGAAAGGAGAACACAAAATGAAAAAAGGTGCAGTTATCACAGCCTCGGCGCTGATCGCCGTCGGCGTCGTCATTTTCGGAGCGGCGCTTTTTGCATCCGGTTTTGATTTTTCAAACCGGGATACGGCGGCATATGAAACGAATACGTATACGCCGGGCGAAGACTTTGAGAAAATCGAGATCAGAACGTACGAAGCCGATATCGCGCTCAAGCCGTCGGACGACGGAAAAGCGCGGGTGGAATGCGTTGAGTCGGAAAAAGTCAGACATGAGGTCTCAGTTGAAAACGGTACTCTGAAAATAACCGCCGTTGACAGCCGCGCGTGGTACGATCACATTGCCTTGTTTTCATTCAAGCGGCAGTCCGTGACGATTTATCTCCCCGCGGAAAATTACGGCGCGCTGACCGTCACGGCAAGCACCGGCGACGTATCCGTCCCGGACCGGTTTTCCTTAGGCGAAGCGCAGATCGCGACAAGCACGGGGGACGTTTCCTTTGACGCTTCCGCGGACACAGATCTGAAGATAGAAACGAGCACAGGTGATATAAGCGTCAACGGCGTTTGCGCGGACAGCATCGTTCTTTCGGCCTCGACCGGAAAGATCGATTGTAAAAACGTTGAATGTAAAAAAACGCTTTCCGTCAGCGTCAGCACCGGAAAGACCGTTTTGACAGACGTTATATGCCGGGAACTGGTCTCGGACGGAAGCACCGGCAGCCTCACGCTGAAAAACGTGATCGCGTCCGATGGTTTCAGGATCGAAAGAGGTACCGGGGATGTTCGCTTTGAAAGCTGCGACGCCGGGATGATCACCGTCAGGACTTCGACCGGAGACGTGACGGGGACGCTCCGCTCGGAAAAAATATTCGTCACAAAAACGTCGACGGGCGACGTCGACGTACCGGACCCGGTCTCGGGAGGCAGATGCGAAATAACGACCTCCACCGGCGATATCCGCATTTCCGTCGTTGAATAACGACGAGCTCCGTCGGCGGCGCTACCGTTTGTTTTTTACGGACGAGGGCGGGGCGCCGAAGTGCTTTACGAACGATTTATAGAACACGGAATAATCCGAAAATCCGCTTCTCCCGGCAGCGTTTTTTGCGCTTATACCGTCGGCTATGAGATTATACGCGAGATCGAGACGTTTTACCGTGACGTACTGCCAGACGGATACACCGAGCGACGAGCGGAAAATGCGGTTGACGTGCGAATTGCTGTAATGGAAAACACGCTCGATGAATGAAAGATCGGACAGCGTATCAAGATTTGCACCGATATAATCGGTAACGGCGTTTAGCAGCGCCGTTTTTTCGTCCGCGGTGCTCTTTTTTGCCGTGACGACTCCGTGCTTCGGCACCGAATTGTGCGAAAGCTCGTAAAGAACGGAACGTATATACGTGAAATACATCCCGATATCCGTATCCGTGCGCTCGTCGCATATCCGCCGCATACACGCCCTCACCGTGTTTATAACGCCTTCCAATACGGAAAACACCGCGCCTCCGCTTTTGCCGTATTCCGCAAACTCTTCAAGCGCCGGCTCAAGATCCGGGGAGGCGCATACCCTCGGTATGAACTGCGCCGCCAGAAACTCCACCGGCTTGTCTTTCGTTATGAGCTTGTGCGGCGTGTCTTTGAAGATGAGGACAGCGTCGCCCGGATCGAGCTCGTACACCGTGTCTGATATGATCATGCCGCACCGCCCGCCGAGCGGCAGCAGTATCTCATGCGAGCCGTGCCGGTGAACGGGATAACCGTTCTCATCGCCCGTTTTGTCGTTCTTGTGTACCGTATACAATCCGATCAGCTCCATACAGCCTCACCCCCTGAAGTCATTATATCACGTATATCTCCGATTTGCAATATGTTTGCTTTAAATTGCCATTGTATTTGCAATAATTTTTGATATAATTACAATGAAAAGATATATAACAGGAGCGTGTAAAAATGAAAAAATTCATATGTATGATCCTTTGCATTATCATGATCGTCACGTCCGCGTGCAGCGGAGACCCTACGGTGACGGAAACGGAAGCGGATACGTCCGCGCCCGAAACGGAAGGACCGGGCAGCGTTTTCGTTTTTGACGACGGGATAAAGGAGGACGAGGGAGACTCACAGACCGATATCCCGGAGCCCGCCGAGCATTCGTATGAACAGAATTTCGACAAAAAGCTGACGGCGGCTGACAAAACGTGGTCGATAAACGGCGAAGGCACGTTTACGGACGGTGTTTTCAGAAGCACGGAGCATCATACGTACCTTGATCTGAAGGAAAAGATCAAGGCGGACGTGCTTGACGTTGAAGTCGATATGAAGGCGGCGAGGGCCGGTACCATCAACAACGTATCGGGCTACATAGGTCTGCGTCTGCCGAACAGCGGGGAGCAGTTCGCCGCCGTCGGCGCGAACGGTATCTGGATCGCGTTCCACTGTAAACAGATAGGTATAATAGATACCTGGCCCAATGTAAAGATGTTTGACTGCGGCGTCGACTTCTCGGAAACGCAGCGCGTTCTGCTCACAGACGACGTCAGAAACAACGTGATAACCGTTTCCGTGTTGGACAACGGTGAGAAAAAGACGCTCATGACCGTGAAAATCGGCGAAGACAAGAAAGTCATCGCGTCAGACGGCGACGGAAAAGACAGGATAAAATCAAAATTCGGACATGACATAGATTCCAAGGGATACCTCGCGTTCTGGGCGTCGGGCGGCGGCTCGGGCGAATGCGTGATGGACAACATAAAGATCCGCTGGAAGGACGCGGTGCCTGAACCGTATACCCCCGCCGATATAACGCTTCTGCGCGATCTTTACGCCGACACCTGGGTCGCCTCGGACGATCTCGGCAGGACTGTGGAGGACGGCGCGGCGCCGGTGCGCGACAAGCTTGTCGGTATGTTTTATCAGATCTGGTTCACGCCGACGAACGTGACTTACCCCGATCAGAAGAACTATAACCACTATCAGACGTATCTTGACGGCGGAGTCGAAGCCGTCAAGAAGGTATATACGCAGGGGCCCGTCGGCTGGGGACACTACTGGGGCGAGCCGTATTTCGGATATTATCTGACAAACGACAGATGGATAATAAGAAAGCACGCCTCCATGCTTTCGGATATAGGCGTGGACTTCATATTCATAGACGTAACGAACGGCAATCCTCAGACAACAAGCTACAGAGCCATATTCAAAGAATACGAGATGATGAGGAACGAGGGGCTTGACACGCCCGATATCTGCTTCTTCCTCGCCGACAACGTCGACCTTGTTGAAAACGTGTTTTTGGAGCTGTGGGACGACGTATATTCGACCGGGCGGTACAGGGATCTGTATGCGATGTACGACGGAAAGCCGCTGATACTCGGAAACTTCAGGAGCGTCAAAAAGGAAACAAAGCCGCTGCTTGAAAATTTCTCATGGCGGCGCTGCTGGGCGCTCAAGGAAAACGTCAAAAAAGGAAAGGATTTCTGGAACTGGATGTGTGAGACGCCTCAGGTGGCTTCGTACAACTCAAAAAAAGACGATCAGGTGGAGGAGATATCCATCTCCGCCGGCATACTCGCCAATATGAATATCGGCAGAAGCTTTTCAAACGGCAAACAGCCGAAGGTCATAAAGTTTGAGGACGGCACAAGGGACGATTTTCAGTTCAATCTGCCGACTACGGGAGAAGGTCTGCTCTTTGCTGAACAGATGAAGCGCGCGTCGGAGGTCGACCCCTACGTCGTCCTCGTGACCGAGTGGAATGAATGGGCGGCGGGCCGTTGGGAAGGCAGCGGTCATCCGACGATAGCGAACACGTTCATATCATGGTCGACAAGCTATTACGTTGACTGCTTCAATCCGGAATTCAGCCGTGACATAGAGCCCATGAAGGGCGGTTTCGGCGACAACTACTATTATCAGCTCGCGAAATTCCTGCGTGAATTCAAGGGCAGCCGCCCCGCGCCGGCGGCGACAGGACAGAAAAAGATAACGATCGACGGCGGGCTTGAACAGTGGGACGGCGTTTTCCCGGAATACAGAGACACGACGGGCGATACCATGCACCGCGACAGCCTCGGAAACGGCGGTCTTGTGAAATACAGGAACAGCACGGGCAGAAACGATATAGTTTCCGCAAAGGTATCGCGCGCCGACGGAAAAACGTATTTTCTCGCGGTCTGCGCGGAAAACATTACCGCACCGGAAGGCGAAAACTGGATGAACCTGTTCATCAACGCGGACGGCGACGGCAAGAACGGCTGGTACGGCTACGATCTCATCGTGAACCGCGACAACGGCTCCGTTGAAAAATTCACGGGCGGCTGGCGCACGGAAAAGATCGGACAGGGCGAGGTCTTTTTCAAAGACAACTACATCGTGATAGCGCTTGACGACAAGGCCTGCGGCTTAGGCGCGGAATTCGATTTCAAATGGGCGGACAACTCCACGACGGAAGGCGAGATAATGCAGTTCCTCGACCTGGGAGACGCCGCACCGAACGCAAGGTTCAACTACGCGTATAGAACGTCGTCGAAGGACGTCGCGCTGACGGATGAGACGAAAGCCGTTATAGGAGACGGCGCCTCGTTCACCGCCGGCAGATATTACGCTTTATCGGAGGGGAAGACCGTCCCGGTATACGCCGACGACGCGAAAGTAACGCCTGTCATGTATAAAAACAGACTGTTCGTCCCCGCCGCCTCGCTCGGGATGATCAAGGATATGAGCGTCACCGTTTCAAATGGTACGGCGACCGTAACGTATAAAGATGTAACGTTTACGTTCAAAGCCGATGATACGGAAGTGAAATGCGGAAAAGACGCGTATCGGATACCCGCGGCGCCGTTTGTGAAGGACGGCGTGCTGTACGTCGCTCTCAACGCCGCCGCGCACATCGCGGGGCTGAATTATGCGCAGAACGGTCTCGGTGCCGCGGTGATAACCGCGAATTCCTTCGATGGGGCGGAGGCAGCGCTCGCCGGGCTTTACCGCGCATATTGACAAAACCGGAGATGTGTTGTATAATCAAGAAAAAAGACCGGAGGTCGACAATGAAAAAACGTATTGCCGCGTTTCTGCTGTCCGCTTTGTTTATCCTGACGTGCGGCTGTACGCCGTCCGACACGGAGACGGCGGTCCCGGATACGGAGCCGCAGACCGTTACGGATACGGAAACGGATGCGGAAACAGAGGAAGAAAAGATCATGAAGAAAGCCGGTATAACGGTGAATTCGCTTACGGTATCTGATAAGATCAGTCTTGATCTGACCGTAAAGACAGAGCCCGCGGATCTTTCCGGAAAGCTGACCGTCACGGCGGAGTCCGGCGACGGAAACAAAGTGTCGGCGGAGTTTGCGCCGGCCGACGCGATAGAGCTCGATCCCCCGGCTGATTCCGGCGTGATCACCGTAAGAGCCGTTTTCACGGATGATGAGGGCGAAGAGCTTGCCGGCGTCGTCCTTAAAACGAATGACGGGCTCATACAGCTCACGGAGGATTCGATACCTCTTGTCGTCGCCGAGATGACGGACGAGGAAAAATCGAATCTTGTCGCCGGCACCGGCAAACCGAAAAAGGCCGGAGCCTCCGGCGGCACATATGAGATAAAGCGCCTCGGCGTACCCTCGATCACCGTGAACGACGGACCGGCGGGCGTCAGATACAATACGTCGGTATGGTATCCGTCGGTCATGAACATAACCTCGTCGTGGGACGGCGAGCTTATCCGCGGAGTCGGCGCGGCGATAGGCGGAGATTCGCTTGCGCTTGGCATAGATATAGTGCTTGCGCCCGGTATGAACATACAGAAAAACGTTCTGGGCGGACGCAATTTCGAATACTGCGCGGAGGATCCGCTCCTTACCGCGTATTCCGCCACCGCTTACGTCAACGGCATGCAGAGCACGGGCGCGGGCGCCTGTCTCAAGCATTTTGCCGCGAACGAACAGGAGACGAACAGAGGCTCTGCAAGCTCGGCCGTGACGGAACGCGCGCTGAGGGAAATATATCTGAAGCAGTTCCGGCTTGCGGTCAGGGATTCATCGCCCGTTTCCGTGATGTCGTCGTACAATCCGCTCAACAGCGTCTACACGTCGATCAGCAAGGATCTTCTGACGGGTATTCTGCGCGATGAATGGAATTACAAAGGCATGGTAATGTCAGACTGGGGTTCCGCCGGCGCGATCGAGGACAAGGTGAACGCGCAGAACGACGTTACGATGCCGGGCAACGGCGCCGCGGACGCCGCCGTCGTGCTTGCCGGCATAAAGAGCGGCAGGGTCGACAGGGAAGCCCTTGACAAATGCTGCGAGCATATACTTTACGCCGTGACTCAGTCGCCGACGTTCCGCGGACTGAAAATGAACACGAAAGTAAGCTTCAAAGAGCATGCGGAGGTCTCCGAAAAAGCGGCTTGCGATACGATGGTGCTTCTGAAAAACGAAGGCGCTCTGCCGTTTTCCGGCACAACGACCGTCGCGGTATTCGGAAACGGCGCGTATAACACGCTGTACGGAGGCTCCGGCTCCGGCGGCGTATCGCCGCGCAAGACCGTTTCGATAGCCAAAGGTATTGATTCGGATCCGGATCTTTCGGTCTATAATGAAAAAACGAATCCCTTCCGCAAATCCGAGCCTCATTCAAAGACCGATCCTTCAAAGGACAAAGCAGTGACGGAGAAATACGCAAAGGAATGCGCGGACGGCGCAGACGCCGCAGTGATCGTTATCTCGCGTGATTCAACGGAAGGCGCGGACAACAGCCCGGTAAAGGGCGACTGGCTGCTGAACGATACCGAAGCTGATATGATCAGGCGCGTATCGGAGGCGTTCCGCGCAAAGGGCAAAAAGGTCGTCGTGCTTATAAACACGGGCTCGCCCGTCGAGGTCGTCTCGTGGCGCGATCTTGCCGACGCCGTCGTTTTCATCGGTTATCCCGGGCAGAACGCCGGCAGCGCGGTCGCCGCGGTGCTTTCCGGCAAAGTGAATCCGAGCGCGAAAACGACGATGACGTGGCCCGCAGCCTACACGGACACGCCGACAAGCAGGTATTTCCCCGGCAATCCCGGTAAAACGGTGTATTACGAGGATATATACGTCGGATACAGATTTTACGGCACGTTCGACGTAAAGACAGCGTACCCGTTCGGATACGGTCTGTCGTATACGGAATACGAATATTCCGGATTCTCCGTAAAAGAGAACAAAAACGGTACTTTCACCGCCTCCGTGACCGTTACGAACAAGGGAAAGACCGCCGGGCGCGAGATAGTACAGATATACGTTTCAAAGCCGGAAACGACGCTCGAGCAGCCCGCGGCAGAGCTTTGCGGATTTGCAAAGACCGCGCTTTTACAGCCGGGCGAAAGCGAGACCGTGAATATCGTCATAACGGACGACGCGCTTGACAGCTACGACACGCAGAACAGCAGATATATAGTGGATTCCGGCAAATATACGTTTTACGCCGCGTCGTCGGCTGAGCGGATGCTCGCGGAGGCGTCGGCTGAGATCGGTGAGATGCGCGTTATATACGACGTTGAAAACCGCTGTGTCCCCTCGCCCGATCCCGCTCACATCATAAAATCGGAATACAGGGCGTTCGTCCCGAGATCCGACGATGAGATGATCGCCGGTATGAAGGACGTGAAAAAGGACGGAAAAGCGTACGTAACAGATCTGAGCAACGAGAAAGAAGTCGGAGAGATATACCTTTACTGGGATAAGCTTGATTCGCCGTACATCGTAAGCGTCGCGGGCGAGGACAAGGAATTCAGCCGTTTCGACGTTTTCGAATCCGAAGGGATGATCGCGTCGCAGATAAATCTGCACGGCGTGCGCGCGCGATATATCAGAGTGGAGCCCCTCGGCGGCGGCACGCTCAACGATATCAGGGTGTTCCCGGCGTCAGACGCCGATAAGGAAGACGCGCCGCCCGTGCAGTACGAGAATCTGGCGCTGAATAAACGGGTAAAAGCAGCGAGCGTCGAGGGCGGCCTAATCCCGCAGAACGCCGTCGACGGCAGTTATACGTCACGCTGGGGCTCGCTGCCGAACGGTGAATCATGGCTCTGCGTTGATCTCGGCGAGCAGAAGCACGTAAAAGGCATGATGCTCTACCTCGAAGCCGCGTGGGTCCCGTACCGCGTGGAGTATTCAAACGATAACCAAAACTTCGAAACGCTCGCATCCTTCGGCTCGGGCGAGGTGTTCGTGAAGCTGAAGGACCTCGATGTCGAATGCAGATACGTCCGCTTCATACGCGAGGGCGAAAACTGGTTCAGTATCTACGAGGCTGAGATCTACGGATATTGAGGCGCGACAAATATAACCGGAAATACATAAAGCAGCAGGGATCATCTCCCCGCTGTCTTTATAAATGATCACGGTACCGGCGAATAACCGCCCCCGCTTTTAATTCAAAAGCGGGGGCGGCTATCACTTGAAGCGGTAAACCGAAACCGGACAGTCGACGGTGTGCGGAATTTGTCTTCTGTCAGGGCGGGATCGTTGAGAAGCTGATAGTTCAGCAGATCGTCGGAGGAGAATGTTATCCCGTCGTCCGTCCTGAAAACCGGCTGTCCCGGCCCTCTGTCATGAGTGGTGAACACGCAGGCTTTACCGTCAAAAATATGGACGTGCGGATTGCGTACGCCTTTGCTGCGGATTTGTCATCTTTATTCTGATAACAGTTTGAATGAGCGGACATATATTTTATGTGTGTCGATTTATTCAGCGCTTTCTTATATAACCGTTCGCTTTTCGCCGTATTTCCGTTATTGTTCCAAACTCTTGTCAAACGATTTTAAGATACGTTCAACGTATTTCGGACCGATTTTGGAGTATGACTTAACAGTAGCACTGATACTTTTTGTGCCCTTGACAAGCAGATCTCTGACGTATGACCCGACGTTGCCGTACAAAAAGACGTAACCCATATCGAACACCCGGTTTCTTATAACGTAGTCAAGCATATCCATAGAATCCGCGTCGCGCGTGTATTTACGCTTCAGATACGTTTCTTTAAGCACCGGCGTTACCGTCTTATACGCCTCGCCTGCAAGCGCTTCGAGAATTACCGATACAAATTCTCTGTTCTGTGCCCTTACCGTAGCCGGTATGCATATCATAGCCGAGGCGCCGTTTACAAACGATTTGTATTCCTTCTGCTCTTCGTTTAATTTCGGTATCGGTAAGATTCCGTATTCGTCCTCCATCTCGCGCAGAAGCTCTCCGTCGCCGAGAGACGCGTCGTAGAACAGGGCTCGTCCGCTTGAAAACAGAGTGTGAGGGACGTTCCAGTTCGACTGTTCATAATTAGACTGATTCGTGATAACGGCTGTATAGATCTTATCGTATATCGCGGTATCGCGCTCGACCTGCAGATCGTAATACGGAACATCGTCCTGATCCTTGGATACTATCATACCGCCCGCTCCGTAATAAAAATCGTACGGGAGTCCGAGAAACCACGCGGTCATTCCGAAAACGTCGCTGCCGCCGTCAGCCGTTATCTTTCCGTCACCGTCCGTATCCGCCGTGAAATCCTTTGTCAACTCGATAAGTTTGTCAAGCGTCCATTTCCCGTCTCTTACAAGCTGATACGGATATTCAAGATCGTATTTGTCAAACAGCTTTTTGTTGAAATACATACAAGCCGTCAGATTAAAGCTGTAGGGGCTGATGTCTCCGTTTATCATCATTAGATGTCCCTTTATGGAAAAGCCTTGATTTACGTCCTTGTCCCACCAGGGCTTTGACAGATCGACGTACGGAAGCTCATCAATCGGTAAGACCTCGTTATTGATGGCGTTGTTCGAGCCGTTTACCATGTGCGTAAAACAGATGTCGTATTCATCCGAGCCGGCTTTTACGGCAGTGCTCAATCTTGACGGAACACCGCTTTCAGTATCAATAACGTATTCAAACTCAATGCCGAAACGGTCTGCAACGGCGCTGTTGCGCGAAAATACGGCGTCGTGCATGGCGTCGTTCGTCATATGATCTTCCGTATATATATCGCTCTGCGCCCTGTCCATCAAAAGAATGCGGATCGTTTTTCCGGTATATTTAACGTCCGGCAGGTCGGCTTTGAGCTCCGTTTCCGCGGGGTCGTTCCCGGTATCCGTTATACTGTCTGTTGCCGCCGCTGTCGTATCGTCGCCCGGTTTTTCCGTGCAGCCGGACAGCACGGCGCCGGATACCGTAAGAAGAAGTGCGAATAAAACGCATAATATCTTTTTCATAAAACTCCTTGATTGTAATATCATGAATACCGTTTTCCGTCAACAAAAACAATGAAGATTATCGCGTTTTCAACAAAAGACCGCCGGAAGCGGTCTTTTGCTGAAATATCGGTTTGTATTATTTAACTTTCTTCGCAATTACAACGCCCGCAAGAGCAACGCACGCTGCGGCGGCTATCGCTATAACGGAAGCGTCTGCGGTGCCGGGGTTGTCGGGCTGCTGAGGTTCAGGCTCACCTTCGTAGTTGCTCGTGAAATCTTTTGTCTCGATATCAAATATCTGACCGTCACCGGTTTTTACTGCGAACGTTATCGTATGGTCACCCTTGGCGACTTTCGATATGTCAACGCTTATCTCAAAACCGTTGGAATTTTCTGCCGTGCCGCCGAAAGCCTCCCAAACGTCCGCTCTGTCCTGCTCATACGCAGCATCGAACACCGGATTTCCGTCGTCTATACGGTAACCGAAAACGTCTATAGTTCCGTCGTTGATAAACACCCAGCCTCTGCAGTAGGCTTTTCCGTCCTGTGCATAACCGCCGTCTATCCATTTGTTGCCGAGCGAAGCGGGAACTTCCTCGGGACCGGTGCCGACTACTTTGAAGCCGTCCGAACTACCCTGATTTACGTCAAGCAGCGCTCCTCCCGCTGTTTTAAGAACAACGTGAAGAACGTGTTCTCCGGCGGGAATATCGTCTGTTGAAAGTCTTACGTCAAAGCCGTTCGTTTTTGCGGGATCAGAGCCGATAACTCCGGAAACCTCCGCAGATCTGTCTTTCAGTGAACTGAACACAGGATCTTTGCTGTCAATACGGTATCCGATATCGGATATCGTATCGTCGCCTTTGATGATGACCCAGCCGTAAAACTGCAGATCGGGACCCGTTGCATTAACAGCGTCAAAATTGGACTGCTGTACGGACGCGTCTTCCGCATGTGCACCGACTGCGAACAGAGCGACGGTCATTACCGCGACTATCGCAAGTGCCAGAATTTTTTTCATTTTGTTTTCCTCCTTATTTTTATTTTTATGTGTAAGACACAAAATGAGTCTTATGTTATACGACGTTTTACCGAAGAAGACCGCGCCCGTCCGTTATTATAATAGGAGGCCGGACGGGCGCAACAAAATGGAAGAATTCCTGCAGTCAAAACGCCCTTTATGCTATGTATTATAACATAACAAAAGGGCGAATTCTACTCATAATTGACCTTGTATTTTACTTTTTATGACTTTTTTGCCTTTTGCCGCCTGTATTCCGTCGGATTTATACCCGTTACGGCTCTGAATGCGCGGTTGAAACTTGAAAGAGAATTGAATCCGCACCGCGCCGCTGTTTCAAGCACGGGCTCATCCTTATCCATCAGATAATTGCACGCTTTGGCGATCTTTATCTTTCTTACGTAGTCGCTGTAGGTCATACCGACGCTCGATCTGAAAATACGGGACAGATATGACGGCGCGTATCCGAGTTTTTTTGATAAATCGTCCATTTTACACGCTTTATCCGTATTCTCTTCAACGTATTCAAATATCATCTGTAAAACCGTTTTGACTTTCGATCTCGGCGTTCTTTTTGAATAGTCGATCAAATCGAAAAAGCTGCTTGCCAAAGTATATATTATTCCCTTTTTAAAGGGAAGATTTGCGCTTTCAAAATCCACCGCAAGGCTTCCGAGCGCTCCCCTCACGTTTTTTACCACCGGAGACGTAAGCTCATAGTTGATCAGATCATCGGAAATCACGGGTATGATCTCCGACGAAAACAGATAATAAAAATGCGGTCTTGCGTCGTATATCTCGTGTATCTGATACGGCTTGATTATTGCAACGTCGTTTTTTTCGAGGCGGTAAGGCGTGCCGTCTATTTTGACCGTCGTCCCGTCGGATAACGACGCTATTATTTCAAAACAGCGGTGCAGATGCGGCGGAAACCCTGACCCGCCATTATAGAACGATACCGCGTAATCATATGCGTACCCGTGTTTGCTTTCATAAAACGGAATACTCATCTGCGCTTTCTCCCATCTGTTTTTTTTAATTATAGCATAAGTCTCGCAAAAACGCAATACCTTTATTAAAATTGACATCAAGCCTTTCGCAAAGGCTGCTGCACGGATCATCTCGAGTACGTCTGCACGGATTCGCCCGGGAGGTTATATCCGTCCGATCGAGTGCAGATACGTCCGCTTCATACGCGAGGGCGAAAACTGGTTCAGTATCTACGAGGCTGAGATATACGGATATTGACGCCGTAAAAAGGATATCCGCGGCGCTTCCGGCGCGGCGGGATAATAAAAAGCAGACTGATTTGTTTCAGTCTGCTTTTGTTTCGGGGCGCGCTTTCTCACCGGGATGACGTGCGGTGAAAAACGTCCTTATGACGGTCGTCCGTTTGCGCCGCATGGTCCTTTATTTGGATTTTTTCTTTTTGACGGCGGCGTAGGCGATCGCGCCGCCCGCGGCGATGACCGCGGCGGAGCACGGGATCAGCCACAGGGCTGTTTTGTTCCCGCGCTTTTCCCCGCTCTGCTCGCCGTCCGTGCCGTCCACGGGCTCCGTCGTGACGGAGGGCTCTGTGCCGGTCGTTTCGTCGCCGGGCTCCGTGCTGGCGTCCGTCGTCACAGGCTCTGTCACGGTCCCGCTGTCGGCGGCGGTATCCGTCTCGGGCGCGTCGGTCGTTTCGGTGGTGTCGTCGATGTCAATATCGACCTCGCCGACGTTCTCGCCCGCACTCGTCTCCGCCTCCGTCGTTTCCGTCTCCGTCGTCACTTGTTCGGTCGTCACGGGCTCGGTCGTCACGGGCTCGGTCGTCTCCGTCTCCGCCGCCGTGCTCTCCTCGGGCTCCGTTCCGGAGTTTTTGAGGATGAGCTCGGTCGGATTATCCTGCGGATGGTCCGTGTTCGCGTTGTAGATCACGCGGATCCCCTCATCGATCGCGCCGGGCTCTACCCGTGAGATCGTGTCGGGAAGCTTCAGCGTCTTCACGCTCGCGTTCTCTGTAAACGCCCCGCGCGCTATCGTGTTGACCGGCGTACCCGCTATCATCGCGGGCACGGTCACCTCCGCGTCCCTGCCGAAACACCCCGTGATAGTGATCGAGTCGTTGTCAACGGTATAATACAGCGTCCCTTCGGTGTAGACCGTATCATCCCCCGCCGCAGCGGCGTATACCGCATTGATGCACCCGACCGCCAGCATGACCGCCAGCAGCACCGGTAAGATCCTGCGTTTCATTTCTTTTCTCCGTTTCTTTGTACTAAGGATTCGTCGGATCCCAACGGGGAGCCGAAGCTCCCCGCGGTGTGTGATATACTCAATTGTTTGTTACATACTCTTTCAGAATATCGAGCAATTCATTTAAGGTCAAATAACCTTTACCAACAGATATTTTGAGATATTGCAGATTCAAACCCACATACTGTTCATATGTAACAACGTCCTTGAATACATCATAATCATATAAACCGTAGGTTTCGATATCATGGTCCATAGCTTCCTTATCGAAAGTCATGTTTTCGCCAACATCAAAGTAATTGTAAAGCTCCTTGACCTCACCGTAAGGAACACTTGCCTGATTTAGTAATCCATTCGCAATATAATCGTAATGGAATGCAGAAATCAATAGGAACTCATGCGTTTCTTCGGTGAAAATTTCGCCGTTTACCAATGTAACTTTCGAGAATGTATAACCGGTTTCCTCGTTGTAGTCACATCGTATAAACGTGTCTCCGATATAGTCTTCATAGTTTTCCGTGCTCAATTGCACAAACTTGTTTTCGTCTGCATCGAAGAATCCATGCCATCCGGAAATATCAATGCTTGAATCGTCCGAAAAATGGAGTCTAAGCGTTTCAACCTCTGACAACCCATGGTCAAGAATAACAGCAACCGGACTGGTTGTAAATGTTCCGGTGTAGAAGTCCCAAACAAGAAGATTATCTTCTGTTGTGATATTCTCTACCGCCTTTTGCGTTCCATCCGCAAGCGTGATCATTGTACCTTTAATGAGACAACCACCACCACGGCTATATGTAACAGCACTATACTTATATTGAATGTAGTAATAATATGTTATACCATCGTTTCCGACATAATGAAATTTCACGGTTTTTGTGTTTGCGCTGATATTCCTTTCAATCTCATTGCTGGTATAGCATAGACCGCCGTTAGTTGCGTTGTAAGCATATTTTTCGTACGTGGAACCTGTTGCAGCTCCATACGGATCTCTTGTGCTTGCGGGGCCGTAATAGGCGCTGTTGCCGGGGCCGGTAGTCGCGCTTATTCCGTGCGGCCACGTTTGCGTTGATGAATTGTACGTATACAGCGTTGCGCCGGTATCTTTGTTAAGATCTTTAATATTGATCGCACTGAATGCAGGTGCAAAGCAATATATTTTTCCGGACGAATAGCTGCCGCCGCTAGAGCTCTTTCCGTCAACCGTAACGATCGGGTAATATATCTTTTGACCTTCTACGGTGGTTGAACCGATTGTACTGCTTGTTCCGCTTACGTCAGGCATAACGTAAGTATCCGAACCCACGGTAACGGATTTTGCCTTGTATGAACTCCAGTCTGAAGCATAACTGAATTCAGGGTGGTATACAATAGCTTCCGGTTCAACGATCGTTACGTGTATCTTTATTTCCGGTTTATACGTAATTGTCGTTTTACCCATTTTTTCGTCAAAATTATACGTG
>CACWOQ010000006.1 GCA_902762505.1 uncultured Ruminococcus sp.
GACGCAGGAATGATGTATAAATCAGCTGAATTGCCGCTTTGCGGCAGCTAAATTAAATTCGCCTGTAAGCTCGGCGCAGCCGAATTCAGCTTGCGAAGCAAATTTAGCTGACCGAAGGTCAATTTAGCTCGCGAAGCGAATTTAGCCGGGCGAAGCCCAATTTAGCTCGCCGCAAGGCGAATTAAGCTGCGGTGTACTTCCTTACGAAGTACACCGCGATGAGGGAGTTCTGCCGTGAAATTATCAGTATTTCGTTTCATCACCGGGCGTGCGGACGTCCTCTTCCGGCTTCTCCGCCTCCTCCGGTTCCGCGTCGTTTACGTCTATATCCGGAACTTTTTCCTGCGGAACGCCGAATTTGGCGGCGATCGAAGGATCGTTCATCTGCTGTTCGGCGACCTTCTCCGCCTTGACGCGTCCGAAGTTCATCTTTATCGTACCGATGGATCCGAGCACGGCGAAGCCGAGACCGAGCAGCAGCGAGCCGCCGTACGACAGAAGCATCTGCTTGTCCGTAAGGAGCAGAAACGCCGTTGAGAACGCCTGCGGATACGTCAGCGAGTTTTCGATCTCACCGTTTGCGTACCATTCCTTCGACGCGTTCATGAAATCTCTCGCAAGGCAGGCGTACCACGCGATTATAAGCACAAGGAACGCGATGATGACCGATATTATTATTCCCTTTTTGCTGAGTTTGCCCGCGAATATGCGGTAGCCCTGTATCGCGCAGAAAACTCCTATGAAACCCGACAGAGCGGCTATGAAGCCGATAAGGTCGAGCAGGAACCAGACGACCGCGCCCGCAAGCGAGAACAGGAACGCGCCGAGTATGCCGAGCGCGACTTTTTCTTTTTTCTCCTGAACGGGAGTAAATTCATTATTCATCATTTCACCTCAGATTTTTTTTACATTATATAACGGAAATCCGGTTTTGTCAATACCCCGCTCAATATTTTATCCATTGAAGCACCGAAGGATCCTTTATTTTTTTATCCTCCGAGAAAAGGATGATCTTCGACAGTATCTCGGCGGTCTTCGGGTCTTCGTCTGCAAACGGCAGGAATATCTTGCCTTTATGCTGCGAGTGTACCGGCAGCACCGGTATCATCGTTCCGCCGATCTGATGCACGACGCCGCTTCCGAGGTGGACGGAATATCTCGCCAGCTCCCCGTCGATCAGCGCGTGCGGCGGATCGAGTCTCACGTTTCCGATACGCAAAAGCGGCAGCAGATATGAGATCAAAGCCGTCCTCATTTCCACGGTCGACGCGCTCGCCTGCGGATCCACGCCTCCCGCGTGCGCCGCGCTGACGCACAGATCGATGTCGCGCATGACCTCGGAAAACACCGCGTCCGGCACGTCCGAGATCATTACGGCGCGACCC
Source organism: uncultured Ruminococcus sp. (assembly GCA_902762505.1). Taxonomy (GTDB): domain Bacteria; phylum Bacillota; class Clostridia; order Oscillospirales; family CAG-272; genus UBA1248. The sequence continues at coordinate 1,386 of CACWOQ010000006.1, forward strand.
GTCTCCGTGCCGTAGAAAACGACCTCCTCCACAGTCGGATATTCTATATCAGCCGGCGAGAAGAAATCCGCCGCCGCGAATATCGATACGGCGAGCTTCGCGTTGTGATATACCTTCGTCAGCCCCTCGTCGGGCGTAACGGTCCAGCCGCGTTTTCCGAGTATCGCCGCCGCCTTACCGGGTTGTATCTGATTGCCGGCGTATCTGCGGCTCTCCTTGCCGTTTTTCTCGTCCTCCGTCTTGACGTAAAGCTCGCGGAACACCTGACGGAACGGCTGTACGATCCCGTTGTCGAACAGATATTTCTGATACGTTATCCAGTCCCCTGCTTTGTACAGATCGTACGGATGCGCGACCCGCAGGACGCGTTCCGGATCCGTTACGGTCCCGCCGTCCGGCAAAACGAGCGATCCGTCGCGGACGAAGCCGTCAACGCCGCCGTCCGTGAAGACGAGCGCGCGGACGGCGGGTCCGACCGCGGGATTGACGGAAAGCGCGCAAAGCTCGCCGAGCGTGAAGCCCGAGCCGTCCGTCATTGCATTCTCGAACATTGACACCGCGCGTTTTCTCTGCTCGTCAAGCTGTTTGCACGCGCTTATCACCTCCGCCGCCGCGGGATCCTTTTTCAGCCCCGAAGGGACGGTTTTAAGCTGTTTCCCGCCTTTTTCCGCGACGACCGACGCTTTGCCTGAGCCGTCGACCGAGATCGAAAGAGTCACGCCGTCGCCGGTCTGCGCTCGAGTCGCCGTAAGCTTTTCCGTAAGCCCCGCCTCGACCGAAAGGGTGAGACGCAGAGGGTCGCCGTATCCCGCGTTTTCCGCGAGGTTGCGCAGCGCACAGGCGACAGCCGTCTTTTCGCTTGCGGCGCGCTGTGCGCCGAAATTTCTGCTCTCTTTCCCGAACCGGCTTATGAACAGATATCTGCGGCACAGCTCCTCCGTGTCCTTCAGCGGTATCAGGGCGTACGCCATGAGAAGATCCTTGTTGCGTTTTTCCGAGATGAGCTTTTCCGCGGCAGCCGGATCGAGCTTGTTCATCGCCGCGTCCGCGTATTTTCTCGCGCGGGTGTGACGCGAGCCGTCAGCTGAGTATTTCGCCGCGTCGTAAATGAGCTCGAACGTCTGCCGTCCGACGGCAGCGTACGCCTCCCTGAACCAGTTTATATCAAAGCACCCGTCGTGAAGCTCCTGCGGCGAAAGCCGCGTAAAGCGCGATATCATTGCACGCGTCCGGTCGTCCGTGTCGTCGCTGCAGTGCGCCGTAAAATACAGGCACGCCGATTCGAACCCCGGTATGCCGAGGTATTCGCCGACGGCGGGGATCCATTCACGGCTGAACATCGCCGCCTCGATCAGCCGCTTTTTGCCGATCTTCGCGCCCTGCAGCGCCGCGGCAAGCGTTTTTGCCGAATCGTCAGCGGACGGCACGCATATGCAGAGCAGATAGGAAAGCACCTCGCGTCTGCCGGTCGACGACGACCAGGAATAATGAGCGTTTCTGTCTATTATATCGTCGCCGAGCGATACGAGTATCGAAACAAACGTTCCGGCGCCGTAAAGCCTGTGGAGGTTCATCACGGCGGCGGAATACTTCGTCGGCTCATCGCCGCGTTTAAGTTCTTCCCCGACCGTGATGCGAACGAAATCGTCGTAAACGTGCGCGGCGTATCGGTGCAGTTCCTCTTTCTTATCGGATCCTTTGCCGTAGTCCTCGGCAGCCCGGGCGCGCCAGACGGACGAATATACGGATTCTCTCGTCGTCACGGATCTGCCGCGTTCGATATACGCCGAGGCGATATCCGACAGTTTTTGCGCAAATTCGGGGCATTTGTCCGGTTCAAGCATGTGACGGTGAAGCTGTTTATCCGTTATGGCGCCGGCGTACGCGGCGTAAAGCCATTTATACGGATCGCAGTAAGCGTCACCGATGCCGAAATGATCGCTTCCGAGCCGAAGATACCCGGGGATCCCGTTTTTTCGGTCTTTATATACTTTTTCAAGCTTTGAAGTGCACATTTGAGTAAGCGCCTCGGAAAGCGGGAACGTATGGATCAGATCCGCGTCGGGCATGCATGAAAAATATGAAAGGACGGCGGACACCGGCGCGCACGACTCGAACAGGTACGCCGTTTTATAATCTGACATTCCGATATCGTTATATATTTCCGGATCGTATCCGCCGGATCTTACGAGAACGTACGCGAGCGCCGACGCGAGCATGGAGCGTTCCTTTTCCGGGATGCTCAGACACAAGAAGGACAGTATTCTGCGCACGTGATTGCCGTAAGGCAGACTGACCTTGCCGCCGAAGCCCCGCCCATACAGCGCCGATACTCCCTGCGTAAAGCTTTTGAAAGCGCATTCGCATGAGGCGACGAGAGCGTTGAGAAGGCGTTCTTTTTCTACGCCGTTCCGCTCCACCCATTCTTTCCAGAGCTCGCCGCAGGGGACCGTGTCGCCGCGATCGGTCAGAAACAGGTAGTCGTTGTTTCCGATGAGCTTTACCGTACCGTCCCCGGTCTCGTATTTATCCTCCGCGTGCAGTTCCACAAACGAGGAAAGCGAGGACAGGTCTTCAAGAGCCTGTTTATACGATGCGCAGACACCTGAAAAAGGGCGAGCCCGCGTCTTTTTCAAGGTGCCGTCCTCAGGTGAAACGGCGGAGGACGGGAAATACGAAACGAACAGTCTCAGGCATTTTGTGATATACGGATCGGCTGATAAACGCGGCTCGTACGCGTCCTCATCTGCGGATGGTACGTCCGCGTCTTTTTTGCCGGGGTCGAGTTTTTCTATGTATATAAGTTCCTTTGACGACAGGGATGCGGGCATGTGCCGGCGGATATGCTCCGCGGCTTTTTGCGAAAACTCTTTCCCGCGTTTTGCCGCTATTTCATATCCGGCGAGACGGCTCTCCTCTGCGTCCGACGAAACGAGCCGTATAACGCATTCGTACAGCCGCCCGTCGTCCTGCTTCATCAAAAGCTCCGTCACGTAACGGCGAACGTCGGGCGATTTGTATCTTGAGAAGTTCTCTATTCTCAGATATTCGTCCGGACGAAGCTCCAGTCCCTTCACGATGCCGTAGGCGGCTTTCGCCGTTTCGGGACTTTTATCGCATATCATGCCTATCGCCGTATCGCGTCTTTTATCCGTCAGTTTTTTACGGCAGAGCGCTTTGAAAAGCATGGCGCGTATGCCCGTATCGCAGTAACGGAGCATATCGCACGCCTCGTCGCCCGCACGGTCGTCGCCGCTTTCGGCAGCTGAGAAGCAGATAAGCGCCGAAACGGTCTTTCTGTCAGTTTTAACGGCGAAGAACGGCAGCTCCTGAAGCTGTGACGTTACGGCACCCGAGCCGATGACAGGCGCTGCGGCGCACAAGGCGCGGTAAGTCCGCAGCGCGTCCGGCGCCGAGGCAAAGCACGAACACGCGTCAAGCTCCGCGTTTTTGTCCTCCGCTTCGTATAACGCGCCGTACATGCCGTACACCGTAAGCGGAGCCCACAGAGCGACTGTCTTCTGCTCGTCCTTATACTTTTCAATGACAGACAGGGCGACGGTCGCGACAGATCTCAATCCGAGAGAACGGCAGAAGAAACCCGCCGCGGCGCGTTGATGGATACTGCCGTCAAGAGCGATCTTCGCCGCTGCCGAGAGCGCTCCGCCCGCGTCGTCATAGGCGAGCCGCCACAGTCCGCAGAGTATCTTCACAGTATCCTCCGAGGCGATATATACGCGGCACGCCGACGGATCATTTATGAGAGAGTACATGAGATCGACCGTTTTCTGCGTGACGCGCTCGGCGTCGCCGGTCTCCGGCAGCGCTCCGAGCCAGACGGCTGCGGCGCGCTTTACCGCCGAGAATCTTACGAGTCCGTTTTCACATACCGTTTTGAGGATCGCTGAAAAAGCCTCCTTCGTCCCGAAATCCGAGCTCTCGCAAATCGCCTGCCGGAGCCCCTCCTGAAGCCTCGCAGCAAGGAGCAGATCGCAGACGAGTCCGTAAAAGTCCTTCCGGTGCGATCTCAATACTCCGAGTATCAGATCACGCGTTACTCTCGCCGTATCCTCGGTAAGAGCGGACTTTACCGCGGCGCAGACGCGTTCGTCCCCGCTGTCGAGCGCCTCGGCGATCTGCCACGAGCAGTAAGGCGTGATCCAGCTTCTGTCCCTGAAGTAAGCCTTTTTATCATCCGGCATATCGCCGGAAACGGCTTGCGCCGTGTCGACGCCGTAAAGATCCGCGCGGCATATATCGGCGACAGCCTGCGCCGCCGCCGCTGCGTAATATACGGGATCGCCCGTCCTGTACGGGCGGCGGTACATATCGGTCTGATACGGGTAATCCCGAAGATTACCGAGCGCGAAATCGAGCGCGCGCGATGCGTCGTCGGACAGCACGGATCTGAGCGTCGGCAGCTTTTTCTTTATGATCGCGCGATAGTCGGATCCCTCGCCGGATGATATGGCTTCCGCAAGGATATTTACAAGATACGCCGCGCTGATCCCGTATACGGCGTAAAAGATCCGCTCTCCGAGCCTGCGGAGCGCGGCTTTTCTTCTGTCTTCAATTTCCGATTCGTACTTTTTTATTATATCGTTCATCATCACGTTCACCACATTCTTCCCGTAAGCATGGTAAGGCGTATAAAAGTAAACGTATCGCCGTCCTTCACGTGAAGCTCCCCGTCGGGATCCGTAAGCTCCGTGTCGCCCGAAAATACGCGGACGACCCCGTCGCGTATCGCTTCGAGCGCGTCCGATACGGCTTTTTCGGGATCGGCGGCGGATCGCTCCCCGTCGTAACCGAAGGCGAATTTTCCGGTGTACTCCATTTCCCTGAAGCGCTGCTCCGGGATCGGCTCTTCTTTTCGCTTTTCGCGGTCATACGCGCCGATACACGATATAACGCACATCCGTACAAGCTCACGCAGACTCGAAGGCTCCGCCGGAAGCTCAAACGGTACGGCTTTGACGCCGGACTTTTTTGCCGGTATCCTGCATATGATATTGACCGTCATACGTTCACCTCCCGGATCCATTATACTATGCCGGTCCGTGTCTGTCAATATACCGGCGGCGGTTTTGAAAATTTTTATATTTTGTATATTGAAATTTCATTCCGTTTGTGGTATACTTAACGGTACACAAGATGTGAAATAAGGCCATACGGGCCGGGGCGATAGCGGTGCCTTGTACCTGCAACCCGCTCAGCAGGGGTCATACCGTTTTTAAGGGCAGCTCCGTTCGGTCTGTGCCGCACCCTCCGTTCGTTGACGGGCGGGTCCCTCCGCAACTGAAATCCACGAACCATGTCAGGTGGGGAACCAAGCAGCATTAAGAGGACTCTTCGGTGTGTTGGAGGGGTGCCTGCTCCGAGTGCGGAATGCGGTCAACGCGGACGGTCGCTCGTTCGAGATTACGGTGTATGGTCTTATTTTGCACCTTGTGTAATTTTATTGAAGGGAACAGATCATGTATCAGGCTCTTTACAGAAAATACCGCCCGAAGGTCTTTGCCGACGTGGTCGGCAGGGACGCGATAACAGCCGTTCTGCGCGGTCAGGTGAAGACCGGTCGTGTGAGCCACGCTTATCTTTTCTGCGGGATGCGCGGCTCCGGTAAGACGACGTGCGCGAAGATCCTTGCGAAAGCCGTAAACTGTCTGTCGCCCGAAAACGGTGATCCGTGCGGTCACTGCGAGGCGTGCCGCGCGATAGACTCCGGGCTCACGCTCGACATCGTTGAAATGGACGCGGCGAGCAACAACGGCGTAAGCGAGGTGCGCGATATGATCGAACAGCTCACGTACACGCCGTCCGAGCTCCGTACGCGAGTATATATCATCGACGAGGTCCACATGCTCACAGCCGCGGCGTTCAACGCGCTGCTGAAAACGCTTGAAGAGCCGCCGCCTCACGTCATGTTCATACTTGCGACGACGGAGGTGCACAAGCTCCCGGCGACGATAGTGTCGCGCTGTCAGAGATATGATTTCGACCGGATACCGATGGACGATATAGTCCGCCGTCTGCGCTACGTCGCAGAATGCGAAAACATAGAATGCGACGAGGACGCGCTGTACGTTATGGCGAAGCTTTCGTCAGGCGCCCTGCGCGACGCGCTCGGTTATCTTGAGCTGTGCGCCGCCTCCGGCAGACATCTCGATGAAAAGACGGTCTCCTCCCTTCTCGGGACAAGCAGCTACGATACGCTGCTCGGCATCGCCGACGCCGTGTCGTCCAAGGACGCGCCCGCCGCGTTCCGTCTGCTCAACGACGCGTACGGCAGAGTCAACGACATCGCCGTTCTGTGGTTCGAGCTTGTGTCTTTATACCGCGATCTGCTCGTTCTGAAGGCGACCGGCTCCGGCAGCTATACAGACGCGACGCCGTCTCAGCTGGCGAAGCTTTCCGGGATGTCCGGCAGGTTCAACCGTGAAAAACTGATGTATACGATCCGTACGATGGAGGACGCGATTTACATGATGCAGCGCTCGCCCTCGCAGAAGCGGATTATCGCGGATATGTGCATCGTCAGACTGTGCGACGAAAAGCTCGACACGGGATCCGACGCGCTCGCGTCGCGTATCGCGGCGCTTGAAGACAACATGGCGCTCTTATCGAGCGGCGCGTCGCCCGTACAGGTCAGAGCCGCCGCGCCGGAAGCTTCGGCAAAGGAGCCGTCACGCGTACCGGAAGAGGCGCCCGCGCCCGCAAAATGCGCGATGAGGCCGAGCCGCCGCTTCGCCGACGTGAGCTCGAAGCTCAAAGCCTCAGATCCTTCCTCCGCCGCGTGGCTTCCGTCCGCCAAGGCGTACGAATGCGACGACGGGACGTACAGGATATCGTTTTCAAACAAGTTCATGCTCGGGATAGCCGAAGGCAGCCGGGAGGCGATAGAAAAAGCCGTCATATCCGCGACGGGAAAATATTCCCCGGACAAGATCGTACTGTCGCTTGAAGAGAACGACGGCGAATACGAGCTGATCGACGACGTAATTGAAGCCTTACGGGAATAAGGCGGCGTATATATAAACGAAAGGATAAAGTTATGAAAGCAAGATTACCGAAGGGTGTGGGCGGCGGCCCGCAGAATATGAACGCAATGATCCGCCAGGCGCAGAAGCTCCAGGAGGATATGGACGCGCTCCAGGCAGATCTCAACGCGCGCGAATACGACGTATCCGCCGGCGGCGGCGCGGTCAAAATCAAGATAAAGGGCACGCTCGAGGTCGAAAACATCGAGATCTCGCCCGAGATCGTCGATCCGGACGACATAGAGACCCTGTCCGACCTTCTCACCGCCGCGGTGAACGAGGCGATAAACAAGGTCAGCACCGTAAACGAAGAGGAAAAGAACAAGCTGTCCTCGACGTTGAACATACCGGGAGTTTTCTGATATGGCTGATTATATCTATCCCGTCGCCCGGCTGATAGACTGCTTCCGCAGACTGCCCGGCGTGGGATCGAAATCGGCGGCGAGAATGGCTTTCGGCGTGCTTGAAATGAGCGACGAGGAGGCGGAGGAATTCCGCGCGGCGATAAAAGGCGTAAAGGAAGACGTGCACCGCTGTTCCGTCTGCTGCAATCTTTGCGACGGCGACAAATGCGCGATCTGCTCGGACACGTCAAGAGACGGCTCGGTAATCTGCGTGGTCGAGGATTCGCGTACCGTTGCCGCGCTTGAAAGATCGAACGAGTACAACGGCACATATCACGTTCTCGGCGGCGTCATATCGCCGATGAACGGCATAACGCCGGACAGGCTCAACGTAAAAGAGCTTATAGGACGTCTGAGCGGCGGCGTGAAAGAGGTCATAATCGCCACGAACCCGAACATCGAGGGCGAGACCACCGCGGTGTATCTTTCCAAGCTCATACGCCCCCTCGGCATAAAGGTCACGAGGCTTGCGTACGGAGTCCCCGTCGGCGCGGATCTTGAATTCGCCGACAGCGAAACTCTTGCGCGCGCACTCGAAGGAAGGCGTGAATTCTGATAAAAAAAACGGCGCGACCGCCGTTTTTTTACATTCTCTGCATATATCCTTTTATCGTGAAGCCTTCGACCGGCTCGCCCTTCGGCGTCTGTATCAGTTTATCGTAAAAGCCGCGCAGGTTCCCGAACGCGCCGACCGTCAGGACGCCGCTTACCTCGGACGGATCCACCGTTGTGACAAAGGGATCCTTTTCCCAGCTGTCCGCCGTTGACGTATATCCGAGTCCGCGCATCGCGCGGACGTACCGTTCCGGGCTGCCTTCATCCGTTATATCGGAGAATTCGACCGACCATCCGTCGCCGTCAAAGCCGAACAGGTGGAGGGTGTGACGGGCGGGCTTGTCGCTCGCTTTGAACGCCTCTGTCATATTGAACCCGAGAGATACGGGCGATCCGTCGTCGATCATCTTGACGGGCTTTATGAAAAACCTCGCCTTCAAGGATTCGCATTTGAACAGATCGGCGGAAAGCACCGCACAGCCGGTCTCCGTAACGTTCATGCCGTCGTCCGCGGTATACAGTCTCAGAGTAAGCGCGGTGACGGTCTTTCCGTCATCGGTTTTATCTTTTTCAACGAAGACGACCGCCATATCGCGTTCGGCTCTTTTTCTGTCCGTTTTATGGAAATTGCCGATAACGTACGCGGCGACGCCCTCATTAAGATCGTCCTCCCCGTACGAGAACCAGCCCTCTCCGCCGGAGACGAAGCCGAAGCTGAACGTCACTCCGCCGGTAAGATCCGCGTTATTTGAAAGCAGCTCTTCCTTCACGTACCTTTCAAGCGCGCGCCTGTAATTCGGAAAATGCTTTTCGTATTCCGCGGTGAAAAGCTCCGTGATCCGGCGCGATACGGCGCCGTACCCCTCTGGCCGGCTCATATATCCGTTTGCCGAGACGGTCTTTCCGTCCGGCAGCGTCGCGTAAAACAAAAAGCTTTCGCCGTCCATGACGTCCCGGGCGCTTTTGTTGAAGCCGTTCCACGACGCGACGTTCCCGGACTCCAGAATATCAAACAGCTCCCGAACGAAACCGTCGCCGACCTCAAATACCTTCGCGTCGCGCGCAGACACGCCCTCGAGCCTGACGGATACGACGTGACTGCCGCTTCGTTCCGTCAGTCTGTACGTCCTCCCGGAATTGAACATCATACCGCTCCACGAAAGCTCAAAGAGCCTTTTTTCCGCGGGAAGGACCGGCGCGCCGGTCGCCGTCCCGCATTCGGGGCAGAATTTAAGACCCTCTTCAAGCCTTGATCCGCATTCCGGGCAAAACTTCATGACGTTCTCCTCTCTTTTCCGTCATCTCGTGACCATATGGTATATTTTATACTCTCCGTCTATCTTATGCAAGTATATCGTAAAGTCACAGCGGTCGATATAATCGTCTTTTCCTTTTTTGGTAAGATGGTGATCGAAGCTGACGCGGCAGGATATCGCGTCACCGTAATCGAAGAACTCCGACGCCTGCTCGTTTTCGAAAAAGTAGCCGTTGTGCTCCCACACGTAGCTGCCCGGATTGTCATAGATGCGCTGATAAAGCTCGGTTCCGGGGTCGAAATATTCCGAAAACGTCGCAAATTTCGCGTCGTTCTGCATATATACGGCGTACCGTTTCATGGCGTTGAGCACGTACGCGGAGTATTCCTCGGCGAGCTTTTCGCTGTATTCGTACCGGCAGGAATAAACGCGGTTCTCCTCATCGTACGACAGGGCGACTTCCTCTCCGTTCATATCCGTTACCCTGATCTCCGGCACGGCGTAGATCCCCGTCACCGTATACGATTTGTAAGTAAAGAGGAACGCGCCCTCGGGCACGGAGTCCCTCTCGTCGTTTTTGACGCCGCTTGACGTCAAAAATTTCTCCGGTATCGGCTGACCGGCGGCGTACGCCGTGAATTTGTCCGGCAGGACGACGCTGACGTACTCCGATGGCTCGCCGTAGTACAGAGTCACCGTGTCAAGCTCGTAGGAAACGAGTCCGCGTTTGCTTTTCCCGTCCTTTTCACGTATCGAGAACCTCGCCACGGGCTCTCCGCCGGCTCTGACGCTCACGACTCTGCGGTTCGTTCCGGCGACGTATCCGTACGTCATTTTCTTCCCGCGCAGGCGCGAGGCGAAGTTTTCCACCGCGTCCTCATAAGTATCGGGCGCGTTGTATTCGGGCTTTACGCCGTACAGCGCGATGAGCGTTTTCGCGTCAGGCTCTTCAAAGTATTTTTCAAATATCCGCTCCACCTCGTATTTCGGCTGTGACGCCTCGTACTCGGCGAGCCATTCGGTCACCGGCTTCTGCAGCAGGATAACGGCGATCATCCCGGCGGCGATTATGACGCACAGCGCGATATAGAACAAAAGCGACGACCATCTGAATCCGAATGCTTTTTCCTTCATATCACTGCTCCACCACAAAGAACGTCGGCAAATATCTCGGCTTTGTGAAAGCCTTATATTTGTTTACGAGACCGAGCTTCTGATACTCGTCAAGCTCCGATTCGTCAACGCCGTATTTTTTAATATAGTTTTTGTAATACATCATGGACGAGGAGCCGCCGTCGAGCATGGCGGCGTTGACCGCGCCGTATTTTATCATCATGTCGATGATATCGTCGTAGTCTGCTCCGAGAGACGACGCGGAGCGTCCGTCCGTAACGATGAATATGAATTTTCCGTCCGCGCGCTGACCTATCGCCGTGCGCTGCGCCTTTCCCTTGTTGTTAGGCGCGTAATAGCAGACCGTTTTGCCGTTCACGGTCGAAATGAGCACGTTGTTTGTCTGGAATGACAGCCCGTCGCGCACGCCGAGGGCGTCCGCCTCCTGCCGCGTCATTGACTCTCTGACTATGAGATTATTACTGTTGTCTATACCGATGAACGTTCTCTTTTTCCCGTCGTCCCAGACGCATTTGCCCTGAGAGTACGTGAGACCGATCGGACGCTCTCCGAGCCCTACTCCGCCGGTATCCTTGAATTCTCCGCCGTTTATCACCGCCACGGCGTTATACTTTTTCGCTGCGTCGTATATCTGTATGCCGCGTCTCGCGTCCTCGAATTTATTGCTTGACACACCGACGAAAACCTTCGCCGGATCGTGTACTATCATAACGTACGCACGGAACGTGCCGGCGCTGTCACTGTGGAATTCTATGCCGTCGGAAATATCGGGGGGCGGAGCGTCCGGATCGTCGTCTCCGGGGACGTATACGGGACCCGGAACGTCGGATCCGCCGTGGATCGGCTCGATATCAAGCTCCTCCGGCTCTTTTTCCTTGCTTGCGTTCACTATCCGCTCGACCTCCGCGTCGTCAAGAAAAAGCCCCGGGACCCATTTTGTGGCGGACGCCTGCATCGCAGACAGAACAAGCGTGTCCCTGAACGTGGGGGACGGTCCGTTCGCCACCGTACCGAGCGTCTTAAATACCGCGAAAACGGCGAGAAAAACGAGAGTGACGGCGAGAAGGAAAATGCGGTACAGAAGGCGCAGGAAAAATCCGGCGTAGTATTTGCCGCCGTACTTCTTTTCCTTTCCGCCGGTCCTGACGATCCTGTACTTTTTTGTCTGACCGCTCATCACGGCTGTTTTTTTCTTTTCTTCTTTTTTCATAAATCACCTGTCATAAACCGTCATAATTCGACATCTTTATTATAACATGATAAAAGCAAAAAATCAACCCCTTTTTTTATTTTATTTTTCACGGCGGTATTGACTTTTCATCCGTGCGGTAGTATCATATATCAGACGGGGGTGATGATCACGGATCAGCTTATCATGAGATGGAAAAAGACCTCCCTGCCGGATCCGCCGGACTGGGGAGAATACGTCTGCCGCGCGTTCAACGGCTCGGACGGCGACATAGACGCGTGGCTCGGGATAGTCGCCTGCGGGCTGACGGACGGCGTGCTTGACCGTGAATTTTTCTATGACTGCATGTACTCGCACGGCGAGCTTGAATACGACAAATTCTTCATCGTTGAATGCTCCGGGGTCCCGGCGGCGACGCTTGCCGTCATATGCGACTATGAAAAAAAGGAAGGTTATATCCACATGGTCGCCTGCAAGCCGGAATTTCGGGGGCGCGGCATCGGCGCGAGGCTCAACACGGAGGCTGTGAGGGCTCTCATATCAGCCGGTATGCTGACCGCGTATCTGACCACGGACGATTTCCGCATCCCGGCGATAAAAAGCTATCTTCGCGCCGGGTTTTATCCGGATATGATAAACGAAGAACACAGGAAAAGATGGGCGGACGTCCTCGCCCGGATCGGAGAAAAAACATGAAAAGGATCATACCGGCGCTGCTATTATGCGCGGTCTTACTTTTGAGCGGCTGCAAAACGTTCGGCGTGATGAGCTTTGAAACGTACGACGGCAGCGGCGGTTACACGGCGGCTGCCGGGACCGTCAAGCTCGAGGGCGTGACCTCGATAAACATTGACTGGATCTACGGCAGCGTCCGGATAGAGGAATCGGACGTTTCCGCCGTCACCTTTTCCGAGGTAAGCACGGCTGACGGAAAAACAGACGCGCTCGGTCAGATACAGAAGGACAGCGAGCTTACGGAAAGCCTCAGAATGAGATATATTCTGTCCGACGGCGAGCTTACCGTGAAATACTGCAAATCTGGTCTGCGCGTCCGCTACGGAGCCGTCGCGGATCTGAAAAAGGATCTGACCGTTTACGTCCCTTCGGGAACGTCGCTCAAAAGAGTAACCGTTAACTCGGTATCGTCAGATATTTACATGTACGGGATCGAGGCGGACACGGCGGACGTGAACGGAGTATCCTCCGCCGGGATCAAGATCGTCGATTGCAAAATAAAGGATCTGTCCGCGTACGCGGTATCCGGCAATATAGAGCTTGACTTCAAAGAAACGCCGGAAAAGACGGACGTCGGCGCCGTGTCGGGGCAAATAAAGCTCAGCCTTCCGTCCGTGACTGATCTGAAATGCTCCGCAACGGCGGGCGACGTGACGCTCGAGCTTGAGAGCGCCGATTTCAGCCTGACGGCGACCGGCATACATCCCTTATCCGTGACAGGCTTCGAATACTCTGAAAAAGACTCTGTATATACGTTCGGCAGCGGCTCCGGCAGCGCCGAAATAAACTGTATTTCGGGAAAAGTGAGGATCGTTTCAAAATGAGAAAATTAAGCGTTGGAGTCATAGGGCTCGGCTGCCGCGGATATTCGATGCTTCCTCTGCTCTGCGGGATGGAAAACTACGATATAGTCTGCGTTTGCGACAGATATCACGACAGGACCGAGGCGGGCGTCAGGTTCGTTTCGGAATCGTACGGCAGACAGATAAAAGGCTTTGACGACTGGCACGACGTTATAGCGTACAAGCCGGACGCCGTGCTTGTGATAACCGGCTGGGAGGATCACATGGCGATAAGCTTCGCGGCTATGGAGGCGGGCGTCGCCGTCGGCTGCGAGGTCGGCGGCGCGTACTCCGTCGACGACTGTTTCAAGCTCCTCGAGGTCAGCAGAAGGACCGGCACGCCGTTCATGCTTCTCGAAAACTGCTGCTACGGCAGATACGAGATGATGGTTATGAACATGGTCGCGCAGGGACTTTTCGGCACGATCGTCAACTGCGAGGGCGGCTACCGCCACGACCTGCGCACGGAGGTGCTTCACGGCGCCGAAAACCGCCATTACAGACTTGAAAACTACAAGCACAGAAACTGTGAGAATTACCCCACGCACGATCTCGGACCGATAGCGCAGGTGCTCGGCATCAACCGTGGCAACAGATTCGTTGAGCTGACGTCGTTTTCAAGCGCCGCCGCGGGTCTGAACGACTACGCGAGACTTCATAGCGACGTGCCCGCCGGGCTTGCGGATTATAAGTTCGCGCAGGGCGACGTGGTGAAGACGGTCATAAGATGCGAGGGCGGCCAGCTCGTAACGCTCACGCTCGATACAACGCTTCCCCGTCCGTACAGCCGCGGATTCACGGTGCAGGGCACGCGCGGAATGTACTGCGAGGACGGTAACTACATATACCTCGACCGCGATCACGACGAGTCGATGCATTTCGACTGGTCTAAGCGCTGGGGCAACGCCGATACGTATTTTGAAAAATACGAGCATCCCGTCTGGGCGAAGTTTCTGCACGACGGCGTCCGCGGAGGACACGGGGGCATGGACTATCTCGTTTACAACGAATTCGCGGAATGCCTGCTTGAAGGCAAGCCCTTCCCGATAACCGTGCTTGACGCCGCCTGCTGGATGGCGGTGACGCCGCTTTCCGAGATTTCGATCAGAGAAGGCGCAACGGTCCGTTTCCCCGATTTCAAGGAATAAAAAAAGCCGGTTGAAACAGCGTTTCAACCGGATCTTTTTATTTGTCAGTCCTTGATCTCGCTTACTATCGCGTGATACAGCTCGACGGCGGAGCAGTCGGGATGATTCGCAACGTAGCTCTGCGCGCGAAGCATGCTGACTTCCGTGTTGTCCGTTACGGCGTACACGACGAAGTTTCCGAATACGGAGACCTTGCCGGTCTCGATCATCTTGGCGTTTGTGCCGTTTTCGTCGTCGTAAAGCTTGAAGTCGTTGTTGTTTTTCTGCTTGTTGCGGCGGAACTCAGCCATGGCTTTTACTTCCTCGATATCAGCCGCATCCTTGACTTTGAGAACGGAGACCTCCATGATATACTGTCCCTGCGCTATGCGAAGTACGTATTCGTCAAGCTTGGTGAAGCCGGCGGGGAGCTTTACTTCCCACGTTTCCGTATCTATTTCCTTCTTTTCGGCGAACCACGAGGAGATATTCGCGTTGTCGGCGACCTTGTATCCCGTTGCTTCCACGGCTTCGGCGTTCACGTAAACGTCCGCAGCGACCCAATTCATCGTAACGTCGGGGACCGTAACGTCTTCGACGCCGGTATTCTGTCCGGTCTGCTCCTGCGTATCCGTCGTCCCTTCGGTGTCCGTGTTGTCCGGAGTCTTCTGAGTCTCAACGGTCGTCTGTTCGGGCTTGTCGCCTTCGCACGCCGTGAGCATAAAGGCGGCGGCAGTCATTAACGCCGCAAGCAGCACCGATACTGTTTTTTTCATATTTACTGAACCTTCCTGCATTCTGTAGTGATATTTTCAGCATTTTGCTGTAATCCGATTTTACCACATTAAAGTGGAAAGTCAAGAAGAATTGCCGTTTGTTTACAATATTTCCTTATGATTTTACAAAGCTGTCTACGCTGATTAACTTTATTGTCTGATACGGACGTGTATCGCGCTGAGCTTTTTGTAAAGGTCAAAATCGGCGCGTTTGAATATCTCTTCAAGCTCCATATCGCCCATGGCGGTGGTCCTTCCGTCGGCGTACAAGGCGTCGACCTTCTCCTTTATCGCGGCGATGATCGGGTCGCGCTTGTCTATCTTATCG
This sequence comes from uncultured Ruminococcus sp., assembly GCA_902762505.1. Taxonomy (GTDB): domain Bacteria; phylum Bacillota; class Clostridia; order Oscillospirales; family CAG-272; genus UBA1248. Next base: position 16,772 of record CACWOQ010000006.1, read on the forward strand.
TCTCCCTCAAGCGAATAGAAGCCGTTCATCCAGTGTGCGATGCCGGCGGCTCCGCTGTGTGAATCCACCGCGACGGTGACAGGGCGTTTCAGTATCTTTTCCGTATTGAAGATATTGTATATCTCTTCGTCCTTCAAAAGCCCGTCCGCGTGTATGCCGGCGCGCGTCGTGTTGAAGCTTCGTCCGACGAACGGCGTGCGCTCCGGTATCTCATAGCCTACGTTTTCCTCGAAATATCTTGCGATATCCGTGATCACGGTAAGATCCATACCGTCGTCCGTGCCGCGCAGCGACGAGTATTCTATGCACATCGCCTCAAGCGGACAGTTGCCCGTGCGCTCGCCTATGCCGAGCAGAGCGCAGTTGACGGACGAACAGCCGTAGAGCCATGCCGTCGCCGCGTTGGTGACGACCTTGTAAAAATCGTTGTGTCCGTGCCATTCGAGCAGCTCGGACGGCACGCCCGAATAATGCATCAGACCGTATATGATGCCGGGCACGCTTCGCGGCAGGGCGACGCCGGGGTAGCTGACGCCGTAGCCCATCGTATCGCAGGCTCTTATCTTTATCGGCACCTTGTATTTCTGTCCGAGCTTCATCAGAGCTTCGACGAAAGGCACGACGAAGCCGTAGAAATCCGCGCGGGTAATATCCTCAAGGTGGCAGCGCGGCTTTATCCCGAAGTTTATCACCTCTTCGACCGAGGACAGATACTTTTCAAGGGCGCTTTTTCTCGTCAGCCCCATCTTTTTATATATATGGTAATCCGAGCATGAAACGAGTATGCCCGTCTCTTTAATGCCGAGATCCTTTACGAGCGACAGATCGTTTTTGTTCGCGCGGATCCAGCTCGTCACCTCGGGGAATTCGTATCCGAGAGACATGCACTCGCGCACCGCCTCCCTGTCCTTTTCGGAATAGACGAAGAATTCCGACTGTTTTATTATCCCGTTCGGACCGCCGAGCTTGTGGAGCATTCCGAATATATCGACGATCTGCTTCACCGTGAACGGCGACGTGGACTGCTGACCGTCGCGGAACGTGGTATCGGTGATCCATATACGGTCGGGCATATTTATAGGCACGTGGCGGTGGTTGAACGACACCTTCGGCACCGAATCGTAATCAAACAGATATCTGTAAAGATTCGGCGTGGATCTCTCCTGAAGCTGATATTTGTAACCGGACTGCTCGAGCAGGTTGGACGACTCCGAATAATGCAGCGAAATTTCGCCGGATCTTGATTCCCTGTTCTTTTCCATAACGCACTCCTCTTTCCTGTTTTTTGATGTGTGTTTTTGTATTTTACCACACTTTTTGCAATTTTGCAATAGCAATCCTGCATTTTTTCATATTTTTTATGTGTTTTTTTCGTGTTTTTTCAAATTTCTTTGCAATTGTCATTCATTGGCGGAAAATTATGCCGCCGCTCTTGACTTGTCGGCTGTTTTAATATATAATATCATTGCAACACATCAAAGGAATGGTGATCAAAATGAAATCAAAACGTATCACGGCTATTCTGCTCGGTATGCTTTTTGTTTTGTCGGCGCTCGCCGGCTGCAACGGCGCTCCGACCGATGCGACGGACCCCGTCACGGCTGCGGAAGGCACCGCCGTCACGGAGCCGATAACGGATCCGGCAACAGAGACGGACCCCGGAACGGAGCCCGCCGAAACCGCTTACAAGATCCCCGACGAGGATCTGTCCGGCAGAAACGAGTTCGCCGACCCGCTCGAGGACGACGGAGACGGCGCCGCGATCCTTGCGAGGCTCAAAAAGGCGTCTCTTATCAAAAACGCGGAAGCGGAGCCCGACAAAAACGTCACGCGTGCCGATTTCGCATACGACGTCATCAGCTGGTCGGGCTTTTACGCACAGCAGGGTATTTATATCTGTGAAAACGTATTTACCGATATAGACAGATATTCCGGCGAGATGCGCCGCGCGGAGATCGCGGTGAATCAGGGCTATATGCTCCGCCCCGAGGGTACGGAATTCAGACCCGACGAGCCAGTAACGTACGGCGAGGTGCTCCGCGGCATTCTTTACGCGCTGGGTTACAGGGAATACGCGGACGGCGCGGGCGTGGCGAAGCTCTCCGCGCAGACCGGCGTATCGAACTACATGGATCTTGCGAAGAAGAATTCCGAGACCGTGACGTACGCCGAATACGCGCAGGTCGTCTCCAACGCCATGCGCGTGCCGATGGTACAGTGCATAAGAGCTGACGGGAAGATATACACCGTTCCCCGCGGCGACAGCTACAGACTCGACACGGCTTATATCAAGAACAAAGTCGACGAATCCGATTCGATATTCCGCTGTGCGAACGAGGGCTGGGACATCTACCCCGGCGGCGGTTACAGATACGGACCGTCGATGATAATAAACGAGGACGGAACGATCGACGCGTGGCTCGCCTCAAACTCCGGGGTCGGCGGCGAGGTCGACTGGGGCAAATACCGCCGCAGCTACGATCACGGCATTACCTGGACGACCGACACGGGCGCCGTCCGTCCGACGTCAGCCGCGGAGGACTGGAACTGGTCCTGCGACCCCGGCGTCATAAAGATAGGCAAATACTACTACGCCGCTTATACGACGATCCTCTGGCACGACGGACTTGACAACAACCTGTTCATCGCAAGAAGCGAAACTCCGCAGGGCGCTTTCGTCGAAAAATGGACCGGCTCCGGCTGGGGCTACGGCGACCCGAAGCCCGTCGTCACCTACGACGGACCGAAGGCGAACTGGGGCTGCGGCGAAGGCTCTATGGTCGTCGTAGGCGACACGATATATCTCTACGTCAGCTGGAACGACAGCTCCGGAGACTACACCAAGGTCTTCATCGGCGACGCGACGAGTGAAAACTGGCCCGGAACGCTGAAATACCGCGGAATAACGTACAAGCACGCGGGAGCCGAGGACAGCGCGGACGTCAAATACGTTGACGCGTACGGCTGCTTCATATCGGTCGCCACGGCTTCCCGCTTCTCAGCGGACTGCTACGTCCGTATAATGACGTCGTTTGACGGCATCTACTTCCGTCAGGAATCCGTGCTGAAGCATACGACGAAGTCGTCGATGATACAGACGAGGATCCACAACATGGGCATAACGGGCGACGCGCTCGGTCACATAGACATATTCAACACTCAGCATTACATCGGCTACGCCCACCAGCCCGACGGCTTCGACTGGGGAAACTGGCCGACAAGGCTCACCCCGATAGTGTTCATCGGCACGGACGCCTACGAAGACCCCTCGGGCGTAATAAAGAACGAGAAGCCTTCGTCAAACAATCTCGACAAGACGAATTCGCCTGCCGTCGCACAGATCCGCATCACCTCGTCAGGCGGCTCGGGCAGGAACATCGAGGTGAGGAACAGGAACAAAGCCGTCGCGTTCACGGTACGCGTAATGAGCAGAAACGGCAAGGAGCAAGAGATGGCGGCTGCCGAATACGCGTCCGTCGAATACTTCTACGATCACGACAAGGTTGAGGTCAACGCCGAAAATCACACGGTCAAGCTCCTCTCCGACAACGTCGAGCGCGTTTACGCGAAATATAAGGATATGATGTGCGAATTCGCCGTTATCCCCGCGTTTCAGAAGACGAACGCTCCGGTCGAGTTTTACCCCGAGACCGAGACCGTTACGTTCTATCTGAGAAACGAGGTAAAGCAGCCCGCGTTCATCGCAAGGAGCGCTCAGAACCAGTATCTGATGCTCTGGGGCAATACGTCGAGCTATACGGACGCGAATTCGAAAGACGTTCCCGCAGCGCTTCAGAAATGGGATCAGAAGGTAGAGCTTTCCGGCTGGGATGAAAACATAATCACAGTCTCCGATAACGGCACGATAACCGCAAAGGCTGTCGGTGAAACGACGATCACCGGTAATTACATGGGCTTTGAAGCCACGATCAAGGTCGTTGTCGAAAAGCTGAGATAACAAAAAAACCGCGCCGGCTGTTCGGTCGAACAGTCGGCGTTGTTTTTCACACGTTTTCGCTTCTCATCGTCTCCTGCTTGACTTTCTTGTCGATAACGTGGCGGGAGGCGAGTTCTTTTTTTACGTCGTCCGGCGTGATGCCGGTCTGCGCCATAAGGACGGTCACGTGATAGCACAGATCCGCTATCTCGTACAAAGTCTCCGCGCGGTCTTCGTTCTTTGCGGCGACGACGACCTCCGTGCTCTCCTCGCCGATCTTTTTCAGGATCTTGTCCAGTCCCTTTTCAAACAGATACGACGTGTAGGAGCCTTCCTTTTTCTCGGTTTTCCTTCCCATGATCAGCTCGTACAGCCCGTCGTACGTAAACGGTCCGTCGCCCTCTGTCACGGGATTCTCAAAGCACGATACGGTCCCGAGATGGCAGGCGGGACCGTCGGGCTTTACGCGCACGAGAAGCGCGTCTTTGTCGCAGTCCGCCGTTATGCTTATTATGTGCTGATAATTACCGCTCGTCTCACCTTTGAGCCAAAGGCATTTTCTTTTGCGCGAGTAAAAGCAGCAGAGTTTTTTTTCGATGCTGATCCGCAGGCTTTCGGCGTTCATATAAGCTAACGTCAGCACCCTGCCCGTCGCGTTGTCCTGCACGACGCACGGGATCAGCCCGTTTTCATCAAAACACAGTTCATCAATACCCGTCATATCCTTGCCTCGATTCCGTTTTCCCTCATTTTTTCTTTCAGTTTTCTTATATCCACAGTACCGAAGTGGAACACCGAAGCAGCGAGCCCCGCGTCGACCTTCGGAACTTTTCTGAACAGATCTATGAAATCGTCATAACAGCCGGCGCCGCCGGAGGCGATCACCGGCACGTTCACCGCGTCGCACACCACGGAAAGCAGTTCGGTATCGAAGCCGCCCTTCACGCCGTCCGTATCTATCGAATTTACGACGACCTCGCCCGCGCCGTCGTTCACGCGCGCCCTGATCCATTCAAGCGCGTCGATCCCCGTATCGTCGCGGCCGCCGCGGCTGAAGACCGTGAACCTGCCGTCCACGCGCTTCACGTCGACTGACAGCACCACGCACTGCTCGCCGTAAAGCGCGGCGGCGCGTCTGACCAGCGTCGGGTCCTTTATCGCACCGGAATTGACGGACACCTTGTCCGCGCCGCATTTCAGCACCCGGTCGAAATCCTCCGTCGTGTTTATTCCGCCGCCGACGGTCAGGGGGATGAATACGCGCTTCGCCGTCTCTCGGAGGACGTCGGTAAAAAGCCTCCTGCCCTCTGCCGAAGCCGTGATATCGTAAAACACGAGCTCGTCGGCACCCGATCCGCTGTAACGCTCGGCGAGCCGCACAGGCGAATCGACCGTTTTCAGATCCCTGAAATTCACGCCCTTGACGACGACGCCGTCGCGCACGTCAAGGCACGGTATTATCCTTTTAGTTATCACGCGCCGCCTCCGCTGCATCCTTTATGCTCAAAGCTCCCTCGTAATACGCGCGGCCGATTATCGCCCCGTACGTTCCGAGCAGAGACAGAGCCCTGACGTCGGACAGGTCCGACACGCCGCCCGACGCGATAAGATCTATCGCGTATTTTTCGCAAAGCGAAGCGTAAAGCTTTCTGTTCGCGCCCCTCATCGCCCCGTCGCGGCTTATGTCGGTGCATACAGCCGTGCGCACTCCGAGCGCGCTCATCCTTTCAAAAAAACCGTCCACCGTAACGTCCGCGCCGTCGAGCCAGCCGTGAAGCGAGATCAAGCCGTCCCGCACGTCGGCGCCGACGGCTATCTTATCGCCGTACTTCTGCAGCGCCACACAGAGAAACTCCTCGTCGTCAAGTGCCGCCGAGCCGATGATCACGCGGTCGACTCCCGAGTCGATATACGCGTCGACCGACGCCATGCTGCGGACTCCTCCCCCGCACTGGACGAACAGTCCCGTTCGTTTTTTTATTTCTCTTATTATTCCGGATGCCGAGGGCGACCCGTCCCTTGCGCCGCAAAGGTCGACCGTGTGAAGGTATTCCGCGCCTTCGCCGCGCATTTTCAGCGCGACCTCCACCGGGTCGTTCCCGTACACGGTCACGCTGTTGTAATCTCCGTGCAGAAGCCTCACGGCTTTGCCGTCAAGTATGTCTATCGCCGGGAATATTTTCATATCAAAGCTCCGTAAACGCTTTCAGTATAGACAGTCCGGTGCCGCCGCTTTTTTCCGGGTGGAACTGACAGCCGTAAACGCATCCGTCGCCGACCGCCGCCGTCAGATACGCGCCGTACTCCGTGTCCGCCGTGACGTATCCGTCACAGCCGACGGCGGCGTACGAATGCACGAAATACACGTAATCCCCGTCTTTTACGTATTTTAAGATCGGGCTTTGCCGTCTTATCCGCAGGGCGTTCCAGCCGATATGCGGTATCTTGTATCCGCGCGGTACAAGTCCGGACACTGGCACGACGGAGCCGGGTATCAGCCCGAGCCCCTTATGCTCTCCGAATTCATAGCTTTGCTCGAACAAAAGCTGCATCCCGAGGCATATTCCGAGCACCGGCTTGCCTTTTGCCGCCTGCTCTTTTACGACTTCGCCGAGTCCCGTCACGCCGAGCTTCGCCGCCGCGTCGCCGAACGCGCCGACGCCCGGCAGGATCATCCTGTCAGATGCGGCGATCAACTCGGGGGATGACGTGACGGCCGCTTCCGCGCCTACGGCTTCAAGCGAAGACAAAAGCGAAAACAGGTTCCCTACTCCGTAGTCGATTATCGCCGTCATCACAGAACGCCTTTCGTAGACGGCAGCTCGCCGTCAGACGACGGATCGGCGGACACGGCTTTTTTCAGCGCGCGCCCGAAGGATTTGAACGCGGCTTCGGCTATGTGGTGACAGTTCTTGCCGGTGATCAGCCTTATATGGAGCGTGATCCGCGCCTCCCTTACGACGGCGGCGAAGAACTCTTCAAACAGCTCCGTGTCGAAACCGCCTACGCGCTCCGCAGGGAAGGCGACGTCGAAGCCGAGATACGCTCTGCCCGAAACGTCGACCGCCGTCATGACGAGCGCCTCGTCCATCGGAAGGATAATATCCCCGTATCTGCATATCCCGCGCTTATCCGAAAGCGCGGCGCCGAAAGCCTGCCCGAGCGCGATGCCGACGTCCTCCGTCGTGTGGTGATAATCCACGTTCGTGTCGCCTTTGCAGGTCACCGTCAGCCCGAAGCCGCCGTGACGGGCGAACAGCGTCAGCATATGGTCGAGAAATCCGCATCCCGTGTCGACGGCGACGTCGCCGCCGTCAAGGCTGAAATAAAGCCTGATATCGGTCTCGTTCGTTTTTCTTGTTATTTCCGATCCTCTCATAATATCCTCTCCAGCGCCCCGATAAGCGCCTCGGTCTGCCCGTCCGAGCCTACCGTTATCCTGTTGTATTCCGATATCCTGTCAGTCCCGAAGTATCTGACGAGGACTCCGTTTTCTTTCAGTTTTTCATATACCGTCCGTCCGGGGACGGTTTTGTGAGCGGCGAAGACGAAATTGCCGAGGCTGTCGGCGACTCTGAAGCCGAGGCGCCTCAATCCGTCCGTCATGACGGCACGCGTCCGCACGATCCTTTTGCAGTTTTCCGCGTAATATCCGTCGTCCTTCAGACAGCCGATGCCCGCCGCCTGCGTCATCGCGTTCACGTTGTACGGGTTTATGCTGCACCGCAGCGCGTCAAGATCCGCGATAAGCTCCTCCGCGCCGATCCCGTAGCCGAGCCTTCCGCCGGCGAGCGAGCGCGATTTTGAAAAAGTCCCCGTGACTATGAGATTTCCGTACAGCTTTGTCAGCGGGACGCAGCTTTCGGCTCCGAAATCGACGTACGCTTCGTCAACGATTACGACGTTGTCAGGGTTCGATCTGATGATCCCTTCGATCTGCTCCGGGTACAGCGCCGCGCCGGTAGGGGCGTTCGGGTTCGCGATGATCACCGTTCCGCCGCAGTCCGCGTAATCCCGCGGATCTATGTGAAGCTCAGCGTCAAGCGGGACCGTTCTGTACGGCACGCCGGATCTTTGCGCGAACACGCGGTAAAAGCCGTACGTCACATCGGCGAACACGGCGGGCTTATCCTTGCCGCAGTAAGCGTTCACGCACAGGTCGAGTATCTCATCCGAGCCGTTGCCGCATATCACGTTTTTCTCACCGACTCCGTATTTTTCCGACAGAGCCCGGCGCAGCAGCCTCTGATCCGGGTCGCAGTAAAGATTCAGGCTTTCCGCCGCCTTCGCCGCGTATCCGACCGTGAGCGGAGACGGAGGGAAAGGCGATTCGTTCGTATTCAGTTTTACGTATTTTTTCATAAAGGGCTGCTCGCCCGGGGTATACGGGGAAAGATCCTTATACCTTTCGCTGAAAAAACGGCTCATTTTATCTCATCCCTTATAAGCGCGCTCTTCGCGTGCGCCGTAAGTCCCTCGGCGCGGGCGAAGTACGCGACGTCGTCCTTGTATCCGGCAAGCGCCTCTTGTGTGAAATAAGAATACTGCATAGTCTTGCAGAAATCGTCAACCGAAAGCGGGCTTGAAAATCTCGCCGTGCCGCCGGTCGGCAGCGTGTGGTTCGGGCCCGCCATATAATCTCCGAGCGGTTCCGGGCAGTTTCTGCCGAGGAACACGGAGCCGGCGTGACGGATGAGCTCAAGCAGCTGAAACGGCTGCTCAACGCAGAGCTGCAAATGCTCGGGCGCCAGGCTGTTCGATATCCGAGCCGCCTCCGCTATGGTATCGGTTATTATTATTTTTCCGTTCTTATCTATCGACTCGCGCGCGATTTCGCGGCGTTCCAGCAGAGGGATCTGCGCCTCAAGCTGCTGCGCCACGCTTTCGCCGAGCGTCCGCGACGTGGTCACGAGCACGGCGGAGGCGGATCTGTCGTGCTCCGCCTGCGACAGCATATCGGCGGCGAGCACGCGCGGATCTGTCTTTTCATCGGATATGATCAGTATCTCGGACGGACCGGCGATCATATCGACCGATACGGCGCCGTAGACCTGGCGCTTCGCCTCGGCTACGTAGGCGTTGCCGGGACCGACTATCTTGTCGACCCTCGGCACGCTTTCCGTCCCGTATGCGAGCGCGGCTATCGCCTGCGCGCCGCCTACGCTGAACACCCTGTCAACACCGGCGATCTTCGCCGCCGCGAGGATCGCGTCCGGCACTTCTCCGTTTTTGCCGGGAGGCGTGACCATTACGATCTCCCCGACGCCGGCGATCTTCGCCGGTATCACGTCCATCAGGACCGTTGACGGATACGCTGCCGTTCCGCCCGGAACGTAGACGCCGGCGCGGTCCACCGCTATGACGCGCTGACCGAGCACTATCCCGTTTTCCTTATCGATCCTGTAACCGTTCCTCTTCTGCTTTTCGTGGAAGGCGGCGATGTTTTCTTTGGCTTTGCGCATTACGCTTTTCAGTTTTTCACCGGTTCTGTCATACGCTTCGTCTATCTTTCCGGCGCCGACCTCAAGCGACGCGAGCTTCACACCGTCGAACCGCTCCGTATACCCGTACAGCGCGCGGTCTCCGTTTTCCCTCACGTCCGAGATTATCCTCCGCACCTGTTCCGATACGTCCGGCAGCTCCGCGGATCTGTTGAGTATCCGCGTGCCCGTGATTTCTTTTACGTTATATATTCTGATCATATCACCGCTCCGTTACGGTCTGTATCGCCGCCTGAAGCGCCTTTATCAGATCCGTTTTGAATTTATACGCCGATTTGTTTGCGATCAGCCTCGCGCTGACCGGTACGACGTCGGCTATCACCTCGAGCCCGTTATCGCGCAGGGTCGCGCCCGTCTCCACTATGTCGACTATGACGTCGGACAGACCGAGGATAGGCGCAAGCTCGATCGAACCGTTGAGTTTGATTATATCCGTCTGCCGTCCCGCGGAATCAAAATACTTCCGCGCGACGTTTTTGAATTTCGTCGCCACGCAAAGCGTTTTCCCGGGATCGTCGCGGAAGCCCTTTTTCGCCGCGACAGCTATCCTGCACACGCCCCTGTGAAGATCCGCGAGCTCGTAAACGTCGGGCTCTGATTCAAGCAGTATATCGCTGCCGCAGACGCCGAGATCCGCCGCGCCGCGTTCCACGTAGACCGGCACGTCGGACGGCTTGACCCAGAAATATCTTATCCCGTCGCCGTCAAAGATCAGCTTTCTCCCGTCTCCGTCTGACTGTGCGGCGCAATAGCCCGCGTCGGACAGCGCGGCGCATACGTCCTCGCCGAGGCGCCCCTTCGGCAGGGCGAGATTGAGTATCCGTCTGTCGTCCACGTCAGTCATCCTCCTTCACGGGGACGCTCATAACGGAGCCTCCCTCCTCGAGCGCGCGTCTTATACTGCCGATAACGGCTGACGGATCGTCATCCTTTCCGTAGAACACGGTCCGGTCCGGCTCAAACGCCGGCTCGCTTTTGCCGCCGAGCCTGTCGAGATATACGGCGAAGCCCGCCGCGCTGTTGTTTTTACCCATTTTTTTCATCAGATTGCCGTATTCTCCGCCGGAAAGAACAGCCGCCGGCACGCCCTCGACGTAGCCCTGCATCACAAGCCCGCTGTAATAATCCGGATCGTTTACGACGGAAATGTCGAACCTGCACCCGTCAACCGCGCGTACCACGCGGAAAAACGAGCCGACTGTGCCGTCCCACTCTTCACCGTCGGATAACGAATAAAGCAGTTTTTCAGCCTCCGCGGGCTCCGACGGCGCGCCGAGCAGTCCGCCGACAAGCTTTTCGGCGCAGCCGTTCCGGCAGAGCTGCAGCGCCCCGGACAGGTTTTTCTGACCGATGCGTTTGACGAAAAGCCCGAAATCTGACACGTCCGCCCGCTTCGCCGCCGCGGTGAGGATACGCAGATCCGAAACGTCGAGCACGCACGTATTTGAAATGCGCCGCAGGCTCAGATACGCGAGGAGCAAAACCTCGGACAGACACACCGGATCGGGGTCGCCTATATATTCGAGCCCCGCCTGCTCCACCTCCGTGAATCTTCCGTTCACGGTCCGGAACACGCTTTCGTTGTAGCAGTATTTGGATCGGACGCCGTCGCGGCTGCCGCGGACTATGGACAGCGTGACGTCCGGCTTCAGCGCCATCAGTCTGCCGTCCGTATCCGTGAACGTGATCATTCCCGCGCTCGGCAGAAAAGCCCTGTGTTCGGAATAAAGGCCGTATTCCTCGAATTTGCTCATTCTGAATCTCCCGTAGCCGCATCTGCGGTACAGCGAGGTAAGAGCGCCGGATACGTTATCCATCTTTTTTCTCCCGTTTTTCAATGACCGAGCGGTAACCGCCCCTGCCGTAATTCAGACACCTGTTAACGCGGCTTATCGTCGCGGAGCTTGCGCCCGTCGCCTCGATTATCTCGTTGTAGTTTTTGCCCTCGTGAAGCATGAGCGCCACGTCGAAGCGTGAAGACATATCCTGAAGCTCCTTTATCGTGCAGAGATCGTCGAAAAACGACGCGCATTCCTCTTTGTCCTTTAACGCGAGTATCGCTTCAAACAGTCTGTCGTACATTGTCCGTCTCCTTTTCTTTATTGCTTTACCATATTACCACTTTAAAGTGCTAAAGTCAAGAGGAAAAGGAAATTGTTTACAAAAAGATAAAAAAATGACCGGCGATGATCGCCGATCCGTGGTTTTTATCGTTTATCTGACCTCGCAGCCGCCCCATTCCACGACGGTGAAACCGTCGCGCGCGGGCGCGCTCAGTTCCTGCTCCTCGATCCGCACGTACGATCCGAGCGGCTTGTACGCCATGAAAACTCGGATCACAGTATCGGGCGCGGGCGTGACCTGCAGTTCCGCGCCGTCCGTGTACGCCGCGGTCTGGAACGAGATCAGGTTATATTCGTTGTTCTGCATCCGAGGCAGCCAGTAGATGATGAATTCATCCGCTTCACTGTCGTTCAGCCCCGCTTTTTTCAGAGCGCCGTACAGAAACTCCGCCGTATCGGAGCCCTTGACGCAGAAGCCTTTTGAAAAGTCGTATCCGGCGTTTCTGTTCCCTTCCCAGAACAGCGCGTAATACCGCCTGCCGTCCAAAAACTCGAGCGTCCCGTCCGGATACGCGGTAAAATCAGCCCAGCCGTCCGCGCCGTATTCCGGATACGACGCCGTTATTTTCCCGTCGTACGAAAGTCTGACGGAACAGACCGTTTTTTCCTTCGGGTAAAGGTATATCACCGGCTTCGCGTCGGTAACTTCATCGTCGTAGACGTACAGCACGGAATAAACGATACCGTCGCCGTTCCGCTGCGTCATATCGACCTTTACCGTGACGTAGTAGACGTCGCCGCAGTCGTTTTTGATTCTGCATTCGGCGTTATACGTTTTATCTTCCGTTTCGGTCAAGGCGTAACGGTCTGCCGCCTGAAATTTGACCGGCGCGCCGTATTCGCTGCAGAACTGCTCGTCCGTTTTAAGAAATTCCGATATCTGACGGTAGATCTCTCTTCTCTGCACGTAACGGTCGTATTGCCGCCCCAGTACGTACCCGCAGGCGAGCAGTGCCATGCTGACCGCCGCGATGACGACTATCAGAACGATTATCTTCTTCTTGCTCATTGGTCGTTCCCCTTTCCGTGTCTGTCACATAATATGATGAAAAAACCGGTAAAAAAAGTTTCACCGCCGCGGAAAATTTACAAATACGGCGCCGGAAACAAAACCGTGCGGCGCTTGACGCGCCGCACGTAATCATTACGCCCAGGACATCGAGCCGGGCTTCGGAGAAGACATTATCGCGCGCTTCAGGAAATACGCGGCTTTTTCAAGTCCCTCGTCGACCGACATCAGGCTGTCTTCGTGCTCGATCGACATGACCTTGTCGTAACCGCAGAGGCGGAGCGTGGAGACGATATCACGCCAGTACTGCATATCGTGACCGTAGCCGACGGCGCGGAATACCCACGCGCGGTTCAGCTCGTCGCTGTAATGCTTCGTGTCGAGGACGCCGATCCTCGCCTTGTTGAATTCGTCGACTCTCGTGTCCTTCGCGTGGAAGTGATAGATGCAGCCTTTCAGCATTTTTATCGCCTCGCAGATATCCATACCCTGCCAGATGAGGTGGGAGGGATCGAAGTTGGCGCCGATGCAGTCGCCGACGGCGGCGCGGAGCTTAAGGAGCGTTTCGGTGTTGTAAACGCAGAAGCCGGGGTGCATCTCAAACGCAATCTTCGTGACGCCGTGTTCGGCGCAGAACGCCGCGGTCTTCTTCCAGTACGGGATCAGCACCTCGTTCCACTGATAATCGAGTATGTGCAGGTAATCCTCCGGCCACGGGCAGGTGACCCAGTTCGGATATTTTGCGCCGTCATGGTCGCCGGGACATCCGGAGAACGTGATGACCGTATCGATACCCATTTTCTCCGCCAGAAGCACGGCGTCCCTGAAGTCGTCGTCGTACATCTTCGCGGTCGCCTTGTCCGGATGCACGGGGTTGCCGTGGCAGGACAGCGCGGAGACTTCCATATCATAGCTCTTTATCAGAGCGATGAAGTCGTTATACGCTTTTTCATCATGCAGAAGCACCTGCGGATCGCAGTGGGCTTTGCCCGGGTATCCGCCGCAGCCGAGCTCTATCGCCTCGACTCCGAGCGCTTTCAGTTTCGGCAGCACCTCCGCAAGCGGACGGTCGCCGTACAGATTTGTAAGTACGCCTAATTTCATATGTTTCTCCTATCTGCCGCAAACGCGGTTATTTATTTGTATATTCTTTTATCATTTCAATCAATTCGGCAGTCCTTTGATTTGTCTGCCCCGTTAGATCCAATATTGAATTATCCATATCTCCTGATACCTGTTGAAGATCGCCGTCACAACAGGCTATTGGAGTAAAGTATATTTCGTCGCTGTCTGTTTTTGATATGTCTGCAAAAACATAATACTGTTTACCATACATCAGCACAGGAATAAAACTCGACGTTATGCTTTTTATTCCATACTCTTTGAGTTTTTCCTTATTATGATAATATTTTCCAACCTCAAGCTTATATTCTGATTCGTTTTTTGTTCCGTACTCTGACATAAACCATTCTTCGTATTTTTCATCAGGTTTAATACTGACGTATTGTTTTTGTACAGCTTTAACAGAAGCATTCAAATCAAAACCGCTGAAATTTTTTATAACCTCAACCGAAGAGCACTCCAACTCCGCCCATTCCGTTTTTCTATACAAATCCCTGTTATTTATTTTAGCTGCAACAGTATTATAATAAAAATAAAATTCGTAATTTTCCGGAACTATTCTAAGTATTGTATAATTCCCGTTTTCGTTTTTGATAAATTCCTTAAGACTGTAATCCGTACGAACGGTGAATTCATTTTCAAAGTCGTCACACGTGATCAGCGCATTTTGAAATACGTCGTCGTATTTCTCTTCAGATTCTTTAAAGTTGTTTTGACTGCTTTCTGCCCCGATACTTTTAAATGCCTGACTGTTTTTTCCTTCGGCATCATTATATATATTGCCGGTGCAGCCGAATAATAATGCCATAAGTAATAGCGTGCACATAAACATTATTGCTTTTTTCATGGTTAATTACCACACTTATTTATCAAATTAATCTTGTCGTGTACAGTCGGTCTGATGCAAGAAAGATTATCGTTTGCTCCAGGCAGACCATGATTCATAATTGAACATATATTATTAAATCCCGGATAACTACCTCTGCCGCAAACGCGGTTATTCATTTGTATATTCTTTTACCATTTTAGCAAGCTCGGTGTGATGTCCGCCGTAAAAATCAGTACGCTTTACAGGCGTGGATGAAACAACGTAATTCAGATTTTCATCACAGTACCCGTACGGTACTGCCGTTTTAACTCCGTCATCCTGAAAGACCATGACAAAAACGTAATACGTTTTATTATACTCAAGCACCGGATTGTCTGTTGATTTAATGCTTTTTACGCCATATAGAGCAAGCTTTTCTTTATCGAGTTTGTATTCTCCGTCTTCAACGCTTAAAATATCTCCCCCGGCTGTGCCGTGCTCTTTGATGAAGTCATCCATGAAAGCGTCACCGGGCGTAATTGCTATATCCTGACAAATCTCCGCATTTTCAGACGTTTCAAAATCAGCGCCACAGATATTCTTAACAACCTCGACTATGTCAACTGTTACCTTTGCAGAACCGGATACGACAAGCTCTGAATCCGAGCTGCTCTTTTTAAGATAAAACTCATAGTTTTTCGGCACTATTTTCAGCACGGCACAACCAAAACCATGCTTTTCCGCAAAATCTATATAGTCTTTCAGAGTTATGATTATACTGTATCTGCGTGCCGCACTGGAAAACTCAATAGAATCCGTCAAACCGAATATACTGTCTGTATATACCACAACTTCTTCGGAATTGCCGGGATCTTTCATTGTGCCGTCTTCTTTATTTGTCTCAATCTCATTTTCAGCTTTTGTATCGGTGTTGTTATCTGTGATAAACGTATTCTCAGATCCGCACGATATTAAAGTATAAACAGCAACGAACATTAATAATGCTAACGATATTATTTTTTTCATATTCATCCACCCCCTTTATTAAATAGTATTTCTGACAATCCTGTTTGTAAATAAATTGCAAATTCACGTTCGGAACAGCCGTAACGCGTCAAGCGCCGCGCCCCGCTCCCCCGCCCACCTTTTTTTCGCGCCCCCTCAAGTCTTAGACTTGAGCGGAGGGGGAAGAAGGGGGGACAGGGGGGGACGTTGAGGGGTGGGGTCACCCGATCGTGCGCTTTGCGCACACGGTCCGTCGCGCAGCGACACCTTAATTTTTAATTCTTAATTAAAATATACGATATTCCCGGTGCGCGCCGATTCGTAGATGCCGCTCAGTATCTGCGACACCGCGTATGCCTGCTCGGGGAGGACGAAGGGAGCCTTGTCGTTGACGACGGCGTCGATCCACGCTCTCGCCTCGCGCTCGGAGGGATCAGCGCCCTTTGCGCCGTCATAGAAAGCGACGCCGCCGGCGGAGAGGTTGGGTCTCGTTATATACTGACGTCCGAGGTGTACGCCGTTGATGCGCACGCCGTCGAGCATGTCGCCGCCCGCCTTCGTGCCGCAGACCGTCGTTATAGCCTCACGGCAGTCGATGAGGTTCAGCGCCCAGGAGGATTCGAGTATTATCGTCGCGCCGTTTTCCATAACGACGAAGCCGAACGCGCAGTCCTCGGTCGTGAATTTATCGACGTCCCAGTCGCCCCAGGCGTTGCCGGTGTTCCTGTCTTTATTGAGCGCGTGGTAGGTCGTACCGACGCAGTATTTCGGCTTGTAGTTGTCCATGATCCACAGCGTCAGGTCAAGCGCGTGCGTGCCGATGTCTATAAGCGGACCTCCGCCCTGCTCGTATTCGTTTATGAACACGCCCCAGGTCGGGACCGCGCGGCGGCGCAGAGCCGTGGCTTTTGCGAAATATATGTCACCGAACGTGCCGGCGAGCGCTTCCTGCTTCAGGTACAGGGAGTCGTCTCTCTGTCTGTTCTGATAACCTATTGTGAGCTTTTTGCCGGTGCGCTTCGCGGCGTCGACCATCTTCTTCGCCTCGGCGGCGTTTATCGCCATCGGCTTTTCGCACATGACGTGCTTGCCCGCCTCGAGCGCGTCCACCGTGATGAAGCTGTGTGATCTGTTGGGCGTGCAGACGTGGACGACGTCTATACTCTTGTCCTCAAGCAGCTTTTTGTAATCCTCGTAGACCTTCGCGCCGGGGATCCCGTAATCCTTCGCCGCCTTTTCAGCGCGCTCGATGATGATGTCGCAGAACGCGACCATCTCAACGTTTTCGATCTTTTTGAGAGAAGGCATGTGTTTGCCGTTGGCGATACCGCCGCAGCCGATTATGCCTACCCTTACCTTGTCGTTCGCGCCTGTCTTGCCGGCGGTGAGATCAACCGATACCTGTGCCATATAGTTTTCCTCCGTATATGTGCTTTTTTGTATATTGTACACTAAAAGACGGTTTTTTTCAAGTGTTTTTTTAAAAAACACGGCAAACGGAGTATATTTTTTACGTTATTTCGCGCCTGTGATCTGTTGACAAAAAAGCCGCCGTCTGTTATAATGGATCAAAAGAGACGAAAGGACGGAATAAAAATGAAAAAATTCATATCGGCGCTGTGCGCCGTATGTATACTTTTCGCCGCTTCGGCCACGTACGGAGGCGCGGCGGATAAAGGCTCCGCTCCCGACGCGTATAAAGCCCTGCACGCGTTATCGGAAGAGGAGCAGGCGAAGGCGTCGCATCTTCTGTCCCTGTGCGGGAACGGTGTGCCCGAGGTATCGAACGAGCCCGTGACAGCCCCGCACGAGGACGCCGGCGTCACGATGTGGTTCGACCACAGCACGTACAATACCCCCGCCGAGGAGATAACGTCAAACGGCAGGAACACTTATCAGATAAAGCTTGCGAAAAACGAGACGGAGGGCTGCCATCTGCTCATCGCCGCGTCAAAGGACATGGAAGGGCTGACGCTCAAGGTCTCGAGCTTCAAGAACGCGGACGGCAAAAAACTCGACAAAGAGGTCTGTTACGGCTGGTACTTTGACGACGTGGACGGAAAGACCGTCGCCGACCCGATACCGGTGCTCGAACACGGATTCGATCTGTCGGCGAACAGATCTCAGATGTTCATCATCAAGGTAAAATCAGACAAAGACACGCCCGCGGGTCAGTACTCGGCGACAGTGAAGCTGAAGGACGCGGACGGCAACGTCATAAAGCAGGCGAACGTCTACGCCTTCGTCTGGGATTTCACGCTGCCCGACGCGCCGTACTGCAAGACCCTCACCGACCTGAACGAATGGAACATGATCGTCGGCGCGAACAGAGAAAAGACGACGACGGACGGGCTCGAGGACGACCTTTACTCCGTATACTACGGATACATGCTCGACAACAAGGTCAACTGCTATACCCTGCCCTACGCGAAGCGCGGTCAGTTCTGGGACGCCCGCGTCGAGCAGTATATGGACGATCCGCGCTGCACGGCGTTCACGCTGTTCTGGAAGCATCATCCCGAATCTCTCGTCAACGGGAAGTATCTCGACGCGTATCTTGAAGCGGCGTACAACCGCGTATCGAAAAATCAGGAGTGGCTTGACAAAGCGTATTTCTATCCGGACGGCGGAGACGAGCCGCTTTCGATCGCGGCGCTCAACAATATAAAAACGTGGAACGCGCAGTTCACGCAGTATTTCGGCGAGCACAAGCTCATCATACCGGTACATTACGACGCGCTGATAAATCAGAACACGGACTTCTTCAAATATCTTGAAAACGACGTGAACGTATGGTGTCCGAAGACGTACTTCTTCAACACGAACGCGGACAAGGCGGCTTATCCCGACCTTTACACGCAGTTCTACACGAAGTCCATGGAGGAAAAGCTCGGCGTATTCTCCGAAAGAATGGCGGAGCAGCAGGCGGACGGCGACGAGGTATGGTGGTACGTGACGAGATTCCCGCACGACCCCGAGATAACTTTCTCTATAAACGACGAATCCGTCAAGCACAGGATCCTTTTCTGGCAGAGCAAGCTCTATGACATAGACGGCGTGCTCTACTACATGTGCAACGACTGGGAAAGCGCAAAGCAGTGGACGAAGAAATACGAGCACGACGTCAACGGCACCGTGGTCGACACTTACGGCAACGGCGTGCTGATATATCCGGGCGGCGCACTTGAGGAATACAGGGAAAAATACGGAAGCGACGGATACCCGGGACCGATCGGTTCCCTGCGCCTTGAATCCATACGCGACGGCGTTGAGGATTACGACTACTTTACCCTGCTCGATCAGAGGTTCGGCGAAGGCACGTCCGATCTGCTGATAAAGCAGGTCACGACAGCGCTCGGCGATTACAGCACGGATACCGACCTGTTCGACTGTATCCGCACGGCGACGGGCAGCCTGCTCGCGACGCACGCGGGCGCGGGCGACGTCAACGCCGACGGCGAAGTCAACAACAAGGACGTCATAGCTTTGTTCGGATACGTAAGCGGTTCCGTCAACGCGTCATCGATCGACGTTTACGCGGCTGACTGCAGCGGCGACGGGAACGTCGCCAACAGCGACGTCGTACTGCTGTTCAGATACGTTTCGGGTCAGGACGTCGAAATGCACTACGGAAAGACTCCGGAAAAAGCGTCCCCGTGATACCGGATCAGCCGGACAAACCGGACGGCAAGACGGAATTAGACGCGATGATAAAGACGCTTAAAATCAAATAAGAATATAAATAAAAAGCACGTCTGAAGCGTGATGCTCTTAAGTACAGTTTAAAAAGACCGGCTGAGGTAAGGACAATGAAGCCTTATTTCAGCCGGTTTTTCGTCGCATACGTCTGACCGTACGTTTTAGTTTATCTGTAATAGGAGTAATGGACAGTGATCTCCATGTGCCCGCCGCTTATCTCGTCGTCGCCGGAGATGACCGCGCCGTCAAGCGACATGAGCTCGAACAGCGACACGCCGTCCATCCCGGCTTTGAAGATAAGCTCTCCGTCGCCGTTCGTTACGGTGAAATATCCGTCCGCGCATCTGCACGTGCATTCGCGTCCGATCACGACGTCTCCCCGGTCGCCCGAGGATACGGTGACGTATTTCATATGGTGTCCGCAGATCTTGTCCGCAAGCTCGCGTTTATAGCGCGCGGACTTCGTGTTTTTCGCCTTTATGTAGCGGAAGAACCATCCGTCGCCCATTTTAAAACGCCGTTTTTTCGGTCAGGTACGATACGAGCTGATCTATCGGGAGTCTTATCTGCTCCATCGAATCGCGCTCGCGCACCGTTACGCACTTGTCCTCAAGCGAATCGAAATCGTACGTCACGCAGAACGGAGTTCCGATCTCGTCCTCGCGGCGGTAGCGCTTGCCGATGGAGCCGGCGTCGTCGTAATCGACGGCGAAATGCTTTGAAAGCTCGGCGTATACCTCGCCCGCCTGATCCGCGAGCTTCTTGGAAAGCGGGAGCACCGCCGCCTTGAACGGGGCAAGCGCCGGGTTGAGGTGGAGCACTACGCGGCTGTCGCCGCCCTCGAGCTGTTCTTCGTCGTATGCGTCGCAAAGGACGGAGAGGAACGTACGCTCGACGCCGAGCGACGGCTCGATGACGTACGGGATGTATCTTTCATTCGTCTCCGCGTCGAAATACGTGAGATCCTTGCCGGAGGTATTCTGATGCTGAGTGAGGTCGTAGTCCGTTCTGTCGGCGACGCCCCAGAGCTCGCCCCAGCCGAACGGGAACAGGAATTCAAAGTCCGTCGTCGCCTTGGAGTAGAACACGAGCTCCTCGGGATCGTGGTCGCGCAGGCGGATGTTCTCGTCTTTCAGACCTATCGAAAGCAGCCAGTTATGGCAGTACGAACGCCAGTAATCGAACCATTCGAGGTCCGTGCCGGGCTTGCAGAAGAATTCAAGCTCCATCTGCTCGAATTCGCGGACGCGGAAGATGAAGTTGCCAGGAGTTATCTCGTTTCTGAAGGATTTGCCTATCTGACCTATACCGAACGGGACCTTTTTTCTCGTCGTTCTCTGAACGTTTACGAAGTTGACGAAGATGCCCTGAGCCGTTTCCGGGCGCAGATAGACGGTGTTCTTCGCGTCCTCGGTAACGCCCTGGAACGTCTTGAACATGAGGTTGAACTGGCGGATATCGGTGAAATTGTGCTTTCCGCAGGTCGGGCAGGGGACGTTGTTGTCCTCGATGAACTGCTTCATCTCAGCCTGAGAGAAGGCGTCGATCGGCTTCGGCAGAGTTATGTTGTTCGCCGCGCTGAAATCCTCTATGAGCTTGTCGGCTCTGAAACGCTCGTGGCATTCGCGGCAGTCCATGAGAGGATCCGAGAAGCCGGCGAGATGTCCCGAGGCTACCCACGTCTGAGGATTCATGAGTATTGCCGCGTCAAGCCCTACGTTGTATTTCGATTCCTGTACGAATTTCTTCCACCAGGCGCGTTTGATGTTGTTTTTCAGCTCCACGCCGAGCGGACCGTAGTCCCACGTGTTAGCAAGACCGCCGTAGATCTCGGATCCGGCGTACACGTAGCCTCTGTTCTTGCACAGGGCGACTATCTTATCCATTGTTTTTTCGGTGTTTTTCATTTACGGTCCCTTTCGTTTCAGTTGATCCTGTATTTGTCGTACGTCGTGTACACCGTGTTGCGGGCGAAGCTTATACGCTCGTCCGGGCCGGTGCCCGAGATGCTTCCCGGGAAGTTGACGTTCGTTTTTTCATATCCGGAATACGCGAGTATCGTATCGGCAAGCTCCTCGAAATCGGACGAGGTCATGTTCGTGCTGCCGTACGACGAGGTGTTTATGAGCGATATGACGCCCGAAAGCCTGCTGCGGTTCTCCTCCTTCGCGAACGTTTCGAAGAACGTGCGGAAGAAGCTTATCTGTGTGTCGCGGCGGCCGGTGAAGCCGTTGGCGTACGAATTGTATCTCATGACCCACGAGGCTTTCTCGCCGTCGAGCGTCTGTATGCCCTTCGTCAGGTTTATCGTGAACGCTTTGCCGGCGGGGATCATGACGGGCTCGCCGTTCTCATCGTATATCTGCCTGCCGTCTATGATAAGCGGGATCGGAGCGCGGGAGCTTCCGTCCGTCACGATCCTCTCCTCCTCGTCAACGTAGTTCATGTTGACCGGCACGTCGTATTTGATGCCGCCGAGCTTGTTGATCACGTCAATGAACAGACTGATCTGGCAGCATATATAGTAGTCTATCGGCATTCCGACGATACCTGCCACGAGCTCCGTGAAATAGGTCACGTTTTTCTTTTCAAGGACTTCTCCGAGCCTCATCTGTATGCCCGAGGCGGTGACCATGAGGTTCGAGGGTATCGCCGAGAACATCACGACGCCCGTTTTCGCGTTGTAGCTGACGAGCACCGCGACGTCCGCCTTGTAGTGGCGCTGATGCGTTGACAGCACCTCCATATCCGTGGAGTTCTCCACGGAAACGCGGTAATCGGAAAATACCTCCGGCTGATAGTCGGATCCGATCAGAAGCATGGTGAAGCTCTTGTGCTCCGGGAACTGCGCGGGATCGCTGATTATGCCCGCCTTCGCGTCGGGCACGGGCGGTATGTCATAGCTGCCCTGATGCGGCGCCTCCTCTCCGGGAGTAAGGAAATTATCTGTAAGCGAGCGCAGCTGCGGCGCCGTGAAGTATCCGATCAGTCCGAATATGATTATGGCGACGGCAAACGCTATCGCAAAGCTTTTTACGGAAGAAAGCATCCGGTCCTCCTTTCAAAGTTCCGAGGTTTATGACGGGCAGGCACGCCCGTGTTTTGTTATTATACAATAAAAGCGCGACAAAAGCAATATGGGAATTTACACATTGATTTAAAATTTTATAAATTTTATTGTGCAATACGCGGCAAAACGCGCTTTTACGCTTTATTTACAAATATTTTTGCAAATGTCCGATTTATTGTTGTATGATGGTTTATATAAACTGCACGGGAGTTTATCTATGAAGAAATTTATCTCTGCGCTGACGGCAGCGTCGCTTTTTATATCCGCTCTGTTTTTGCAGGGCTGTCTTCCCGCGTCATATTCACAGACGAGGCGCGGCCCCGCCATGTGGATAGTCGAAGACAAAAACGGCGCGCGCAGCTACCTTTTCGGTTCTCAGCACGTGAACAAAAGCGGGGACGTGTTCCCTCTGCCGGACGTCATTGAGGACGCGTTTTTGTACTGCGACGCGCTCGCCGTGGAATACGATATAATCGCCGAGGAGGAGCGTCAGGCGGCGTTTTCAGAGCAGGAGCGCCTTGAATACGAGGCATCGTTCACGTATCCCGACGGACAGACCGTGAAGGATCACGTACCGGAGAAGCTGTATGAAAAAATGTCCGCGTACGTAAATGCGGCTATGATAAGATCCGGCGTCGAAGAGGGCTACCGCGGCGAGTACGACAAATACAACACGGCGATGTGGTATTCCTTGCTCGAATCGATTCAGACCGCGTCCGAGGGTTACAGCGTCGAATACGGCGTGGACAGATATTTTCTGAACAAGGCGCGCGGATCCGGCGTGCAGATACTCGAGGTCGAAAGCGACGCTGATCAGCTGCGGATGCTGCTCGAAATCGACGACGCGGTCTATATCCATATGATAGAAAGCATGCTCACGTACAGCTCGGGGCTCGCGTATTCGGATATGCTGTATCAGAGCGGAGACGTGGCGTCGCTCGAGCGCGCGCTGAAGGCTTCACGCACGCAGAAATACACGGACGAGGCGCTTCAGGCGGCGATGGAGGAATACGACAGACTCATGTTCACCGAAAGGAACGCCCTTATGGCAGATTCCCTTATGAAATATATGTCCGAGGGACGACGCGTTTTCTTCGTCGTCGGCTGCGCTCATATGCTCGGTGACGACGGGATAGTCGCGCTGCTCCGCGAAAACGGATACAAGGTTTACAGAAAGTGAGTGATAAAATGACTTTTCTGCAACGACTCAAAACGAACACGAAGGAAAAATTCGCCGTACGGTTTTTCACGGCGCTTTTCCTCACCTGCTTTCTGTTCTCGCTGCTCGTTCTGCCGGTGAGATTCAATTCGTCCGTTTACTTTTCATCCGTGAAAACGGCGCTGTTTTTGCCCGTCTTTGCCGGGTTCTTCATTCTTCTGTCGTCTGTTTTCACGGTGATCGACAGTCTTAAAACGGAAAGACTGCTGCTTCTTTTATCGTATCTCGCGTACGGATCTCTGTGCGTGATGAGCACGGACAACACGTGGTTCGGGCTCGGCGCGTGTCTCGTTTTTCTCGTTATCTGCGTATACGTCTTCCACGGCGACGGCGCGCCGGCGCTTGAAAAGGATATTCATAAAGGCGTGCTCATATCCGCCGCCGCGCTGTCGGGGATATACTTCGCGCTTTTCATCGGCGCGCAGACGCTGTGCAGGTATCTCACGCAGTCCACTCCGAACTACGATTTCGCGATATTCGCCCAGATGTTTTACAACATGAAAACGTCTCTTCAGCCGCTCGTCACCTGCGAGCGCGACGTCCTCATGTCTCACTTCGGCGTGCACATATCGCCGATATTCTATCTGTTCCTGCCGGTCTACGCGATATTCCCGAAGCCCGGCACGCTTATGATCTGTCAGGCGGTGCTGCTCGCCTCCGGCGTTATACCCGTCTGCATGATCGCCAAAAAGCTCGGTCTTTCAAACAAGGCGGCGGCCGTTTTCGCGTTTCTTTACGCGCTGTATCCGGCGCTTGCCGGCGGCTGCTTCTACGATCTGCACGAGAACAAGTTCCTTGCGCCGCTTCTGCTCTGGCTGTTTTACTTCATGATAAAGAAGAAATGGTACGGGATAGCCGTTTTCTCGGTCCTTACGCTCGCCGTCAAGGAGGACGCGGCGCTGTACGTCGCCTTCGCCGGGATCTACGCGATATTCGCAGGCGACCGGCGCGATAAGATCACGGGCGGCTGTATGGTCGCGGGGTCCGTCGGCTGGTTCATCCTCGCCGCGCATCTTCTCTCAAAATACGGCGAGGGCACGATGGATTACAGATTCGGCAATTTTATGTCCGGGCAGGACGACGGGCTGCTCTCCGTCGTCGTGAACGTCATCAAGGACTCGGCGTTCGTCATACACGAGATGTTCGACGCAACGGTCGACCGCTCCGCCGAGACGAAGCCGGAATTCATCATACGGATGCTCGTGCCGCTCGGATGTCTGCCGGTGATCACGAAAAAGCTCTCCCGCTATATCCTTCTTCTGCCGATGGTGCTCATAAACCTGATGCCGGACTACGTGTATCAGCACAGCATCTACTTCCAGTACGCCTACGGCTCGCTCGCGTTCCTCATGTTCGCGGCGATGCTCAACTACGCCGATCTCGGGCAGACGCAGAAACGCACTCTCGCCGTGTTCGCCTCCGTCTGCGCCCTGTTCTTCTCGATGCAGACGATATGGCAGCGCGCCGACTACGTTTCCATGTACGCGGAGGGCAAAGACCATTACGACGCGGTAAGACAGGCGATATACGAAATACCTGATGACGCGTCCGTCGGCGCAACGACCTTCTACTGCTCCACCGCGTCTCAGCATAAATACGTATACGATCTGAAATACTCGAACCACAAGGACGATCCGGATTATATTATCCTCGATATGAGAAGCTCCGAGGGGCGCTCGCAGGTGGTCTACTACGACAGCAGCCCCGATTACGACGAGTACAGATACATCGAAGGATATCTCATAATCTACAAGCGCGTAACGGCAAATTAAAAGCGCCGCTTCCGCGGCGCCGGGACTCAGTCCCTGTTCGTATATACTATTTTGAATTTTCCCTCGCGGTCAAGATATTTGTCAAGATCGGTTATCCTGTCGTACGAATACAGTCTGTCGAACACGAGCAAGGACGAAAGAGGCTGTTTCTTATAGTCTATATCGCCCTCGTAATACGTTTCAAGGCTTACGTACGTGCGGCGGTAGACCTTGGCGTTCCCTTCTTCGTCCGTCTCATACAGGATATTCCTTCCGTTCTGATCCGTCTCGTGGGCTATGATATTGCTCTTTGAATCGACGATCGCGGCGTCCGACGCCGTATACCTGACAGCGGTGTATTCCTCGAGATCGACTCCGTCGAACAGCAGGTAGACGAATCTGTATCTGCCGCGCGTGTACGACGCGCTGCCGTACGAGGTTATGCGGTGACCGTCGTCAAACAGGAGCGAATATGCGAAGCAGTCGTTCGAAGGCGTTTCCTTCAGACCGTATTTGTTCTTCGTATCCTCAAGCGTTTTCGCGTTGTATCTGACGGTGACCTGCATCTGCCCTGTCGCCGGGATATAGAAGCAGTCGGACACGGCGAACTGGAACGTCCCGTATTCGTTTCTGTTTATCTTGTCGTACGGGCTCTGATAAAGCGCCGTGACTTCCCCCTGCTCAAGCGCGGACGCGAGCTTTTCCGACAGAAGCAGGTTTTTCTGCGGGCGCCGCACGCAGGATCTTATGAATACGGCTCCGAAAACGAAAACTATCAGGGCTATGAGTATCCCTTTCAGCACCGCTTTGAGCACGGGGTGACTGTCCGCCCTCATCTGTTCATATTCGGTCATTTCCTCCGCCATGGCGTACCTCCGTTTTATTTGCTGTTATTATTATAGATCGGAGTCGTCCGCCATAAAAGTCGGCAATTGTAAATTTTCGAGGTTTACGTGATGCGAAATCGTAAAACAAGTTCAAATATGCAGAAAAGCATGATAAAACGTCCGCGCGCCGGATGGCTCGTTTTCTTCGCCGTTATCCTGCTTCTTTTCGCCGCGTTCATATACGGCGGGATAAAAGCCGGACAGTACGCGGAGTATCTGTCGGGCGGCGCGGAGCAAATCACACAGGAGGCATTACAGTGAAAAAAATACTTGCGGCGATACTCGCCGCTCTGATGATCGCGTCGATCTCCGGCTGCGGCAGAGACGATCCGGAGGATACGGAGACGGAGGAAACGTACGTCCCCGCCGACGTATCGGACGTCCCGTCGCCGCTGAAAATAAACGGCGCCGAAATACCGTACGCGCTGTACAGATACTATTACGCCGCGGTGAAATACCAGTACGATCTCGGAAACGATTCATTCTGGCGCGACGACTCGCTGTACGGTCAGGTCCGCGAGCTGACGCTGTATTATATCAGACGCGGCGCGGCGGTCGCTCAGTACGCGGAGCAGTCCGGCGTCATACTCTCGGATTACGACAAAAGCAAGGCGAAGCAGAACGTCGCGTCGAACCGCTATTCTCTGTACGAGGACGACGTTGAATATTACAAAGCGCTCGACTTGTATTATCTTACCGAGGAAACGAACCTGTATCTGGAAGAGATGAGTCTGCTTGAGGAGAAGCTTTTCGAATACCTCACCTCGGAGGAATCCGGTCCGAAAATCTCGTCGAATCCGGAGCTTGTGCGCCGCTTCGTAAACAACCGCGTTATACGCGTTGATCACATCCTCATCAAAAACGACGAGGGCGAGGACAGAAACGAAAACGAGACACTTATAAATGAGCTTGCGCAAAGGATCGCTTCCGGCGAGGATTTTTACGAGCTGAAGCACAAATACTCCGAGGATACGGAAAACAAAAACGACGATACCGGCTATTATATCGCCGAGGGCGACAAATCCCCGCAGTTCTCCGACGCGTCGTTTGCCCTGCGTGAAGGCGAGACGAGCGGCGTTGTGACGGCGCCTTACGGATACCATATCATAAGACGCCTTACGCCGGACGAAGAATATATCACGGAGAATTTCGACACGTATTTCGCGCCGCTTTACAGGCAGCATATGTTTGACGCGGCGGTGCAGAAGCTGATCGACGCGCAGGTCATAGAATACGATGAAAGCTACTACGCCATCAACCCTCTCAATTTAAAATAATTTACCCGCCGTTCATATTTTTGTATCGCAAAACTGAAAAAATGTGATATACTGATACAGTAACTAAACCACAGGAGGTACATAATCATGGCATATGTTATCAATGATGAATGTCTGAGCTGCGGCGCATGCGAGGCAGAGTGCCCCGTAGAAGCTATCTCAGAGGGTGACGGAAAATACGTTATCGACGCTGATAAATGCATCGATTGCGGCTCATGCCAGAGCGTTTGCCCCGTAGGAGCTCCGAATCCCGCCGAATAATTACGGTAAAGCAAAACCCGGGAATTTATCCCGGGCATCTTATTTTTTACGGACTTATTTAAGACGTCTCACAAGCTCCGCGAACTGCGCTTTATACGGGTCGCCGTATTCGTGCTCCGTCAGCCGGATCACTGAATCTACAGTCGACGTGCCCTTGTAATCGCTGTCGCGCAGGATCATCGAAAGCTCGCACAGCGCGGCGATCAGATCGGTGTCGGCGTCCGGTTCACATACTATACTATCGTCAGCCGTGTACGTGAAAAGCTCGCTCTTTTCACCGCCCGGCTTTTTGTATCTTACGTCAAGCGTGAAGTAAGGCGCGCGGGGATCGTCCGCCGTAACGAGCTCGTATGCGACGGTTATCATGCTTCCGGCGCCGACCTCGCCCGCGTCCTTCGCGTCGTTTGCGAAATCCTGCTCCTGCAAAAGCCTGTTCTCATACCCTATGAGCCTGTACATTGAGACGGCTTCCGGGTCGAAGGTCACGCGGAATTTGACGTCGTCCGCCACGGTATAAAGCGTTGAGGTCAGCTCGTCGCCGAAGATCCTCTCTGCCTCCGCCTCGCCGTCGATATAATAATACGCGCCGTTGCCCTTGTCCGCTATCGTCTCCATCACCGCGTCGCGGTAGTTGCCGAAGCCGAAGCCGAGAACGGACAGATACACGCCGGCTCCGCGCTTTTCTTCAACGAAGCGCTCGATCTCCGAAACACTCGACATGCCGACGTTCAGATCACCGTCCGAGGCGATTATTATCCTGTTGTTCGAGTCGGCGGATGAATACTTCTCCGCGATCTCGTACGCGCGGCGCAGTCCCGCTTCGCCGTTTGTCGATCCCCTCGCTTCAAGCGAATCGAGCGCCTGCTTTATCGTGTCCCTGCGGCTGCCCCGGCATCCCTCGAGCACGACGGTCTCGCCGCTCGCGTATGTGACTATGCTCACGGTATCGTCGTCGCCGAGATTCGACAAAAGATACGTAAACGTCCTTTTAAGCAGCGGCAGCTTGTCCTCCGAGCTCATCGAGCCCGACACGTCGACGAGGAAAACGAGATTGTTTTTCTGCGACGTCTGCCTGCTCTCCGCCGCCACCGTAAGCGTAAGAAGCTTGTTTTCGGCGTTCCACGGGCAGGCGGTGAGCCTTGCTTTCACGCCGAACGGCTCGCCGTCCGCGGGCTGTCCGCATTCGTATCTGAAATAGTTTATCAGTTCCTCCGTGCGTATGCCGCCGCCCGCCGTTCCGATCAGGCCCGCAAGGTCGTAGCCGGACGTGATCAGACGGCGAAGCATCGTATACGACGCCGTGTCGACGTCCGCTGAAAAAGTCGACGTCGCGTTTTCATTCACGTCGACAAAACCGTTTTCCGCGATCTTCACGGAATTGTAGCCGTTTTGCCCGTACAGTTCGTGATCCGATAGATCCGATGCCGACCCGGTGCCTACCGCACCCGTATTTTCGGGTCCGTACGGCTTAGTCTCGTTCTGTATCTGCGAACACGACGTAAGAGCCAGCGCGGCTGTGATCGCCAAGATCGTTATTATCTTATTTTTCATTTTCTCCTCCTGTTGTATCGAGCGCCGCTTTGATGATCCGTTCCGCTTCGGGTGACAGCGTGTATTCTTCCCCGTAGTCGAAGACCGTGCAGCCGACGTTTCCGTCCGTCATAGACAGATACGGCGTAACGAAGCTGCCGCTGCCGTCAGTCACCCACAGACGGAAGGGATCAGTATCGGATACGGTGCGCTCTCCTTTGCCAGATTCGTTCATCAGCAGAACGGCTTCGTGCAGCGTTACGGTGATCTCGTGATACACGTCCTCGCCGTCGTATTTCCATATGATCCTCGGCTCGCCGACGACCGCAACGGACGAAACCGTCGTATACGGCGACGCGCCGAGCAGGGACGCGACCGTCAAGCGGTCATATCCGCCGCGTCCGCCCCTCATGATGAGAGGAAGCATCGCCGTCGATAACACGAGAAGCGACGCCGCAAGCCCTATCGCCGTCTTCACGAATCCCGGCGTTTTTCTTTTATATTCAGCCGCCTCCGTGATCAGGCGGTCGTCTATTCCGCCGACGGCGTCTATCAGCGCGTCGGCGTACGCTTTTCTGTCCCCGGTCACAGCAGTCCCTCCTTTTTAAGCGTTTCGTAAAGCGACGAGCGCATACGCGAAAGCGTCATTTTTACCTTTGATTCGCTTATCCCGAGCGCGGCGCCGATCACTCCGACGCTTTCGCCGTAATAGTATCTTTTTACGAATATAACGCGTTTTTCCCTGCTCTGCGAGAACAGAAAGGCGTTGAGCGTGTTTTTCAGATGCTCTCCGTCTATGTATCCGTCTATGCTGAAATCAGACGGCAGAAGATCGGAAAGCTCCTCGAGCGCGGCGCCGCCTCCGCGTTTTTCCGCGCTTTGCTTTCTGTACAGATCGACCGATACGGATCTCGTGATCTTGGACAGATACGCTCCGAGCAGATCCGGTCTGTCGGTCGGCATGCTGTTCCAGGCTTTCAGATACGTATCGTTGACGCATTCCTTCGAATCCTCCTCGGAGTGCGTGAACGAATAAGACAGAGACAAAAGCATCCTGCCGTATTTTTCATCCGTGTACCGTACGGCGTCCTCGTTCCTCTGCCAGTACAGTTCGACTATTTCGTTATCCTGCAAGATATACCTCCCGCCCCTCGCGGGGCTTCAATACATAAGTCGTAAAAACCGTGCCGGAGGTCACGCCGGCACGGTAATTTTACTATAATTTTTTCGTTTTGTCAATAAGCTAAGGCAGAGTGACCCGCCGCTCGAAGCCGTGGACGAAGCCGTTCACGTCGGCAGAACATATATCGCCGCCTATAACCCTGTTTTTATACACTATGACGTCGGCGAGGACCGTGCCCTTGTAATCCGGGTAGTTGCCGATCCTGTACGTATACCTCGTGACGGTCTTGCGCCTGTATTTCGACAGATCGAAGCCCTGCTTCTTTTGCAGCGTATTGTATTCCTCATACACGGGGTCGAACTGCGCGGGTATCGTGACCTCGGCTTCGTCCACCTTTTCCGACGCCTCCCAGCCGTATTGTGAAAGAAAGCGCGCCGCGTCGTTCTCCGCGCTTATTTTTACGTTTATTTTCTGCTCTGCTGCTGTCTGCCTTGCCGGCTCGAGCCCCGGCAAAAGCACGCAAAGCGCCGTTATCGCCGCGGCCGATGCGAAAAGCACAGCCGCGAATTTCAGGGTCGACGCCCTGACGGACCAGACGAACATAATGACCTCCATCGTTTTTGTTAAATCATATTCGCCCGCGCCGCACGATATTCGCGTGAAAAGCCGCTTTTACAAATTCCGCCGTACGTCTTGATTTTTTTAAAAGCGTATTGTATAATATATAAAACACGGAGGTATTCTGCATGAGCTTCGGAAAAGATTTCATATGGGGACTCGCCACCTCGGCGGGTCAGGTAGAGGGCGGCGCCGCCGACGGCGGCAGAGGTCCGAGCATCTGGGACGTATTTGCCGCCAAGCCCGGAAAAATACACAACGGCGCTACGCCGGCGGTCGCCTGCGACAGTTATCACCGCTTTGACCGCGACGTCGAAAATCTGAAATTCGTCGGAGTCGACAGCTACAGGATGTCGATCTCCTGGTCGCGCGTGCTGCCGGAGGGCAAAGGAGAACTGAATCAGGCGGGCGTCGACTATTACAAGCGCTGCTTCAACGCTCTGCTCGAGGCGGGCATCAAGCCGAACGTTACGCTGTACCATTGGGATCTTCCGCAGGCGCTTGAAGAAAACAACGGCTGGGTCAACCGTGACGTCATAGGCAGGTTCGCCGAGTACGCGGACAAGATGTTCCGCCTTTTCGGCGACGTCGTTCCGCTGTGGTCGACCGTCAACGAACCGATAGCGACGTACGTCGGCTACGGCAACGGCGGCTTCGCCCCCGGCAGATGCAATGAAAAAGAGGGAAATCAGGCGCGGCACAACATACTCGTCGCTCACGGCGCGGCGGTGGACGCGTTCCGCGCGTCCGGCGCGCCGGGCGATATCGGCATCGTCATAGATATCTGGAAGCGCCACGCCATACGCGATACCGAGGAGGACCGCGCGCTCGTGCTCGATCAGGACGAGCGAAACTGGAAATTCTACACGGATCCCGTGCTCGGCGGCTCCTACAGCGACTACATCCTCTCTCACCTTGCCTCGGAGGGCACGCTGATGGATATACGCCCGGGCGATCTCGAACTGATGCACCGTCCGATAGATTACTACGGACTGAACGTCTACAACAGAGTCCCCGTCTCGGTCGACAGGCAGGCGGAGCTCGACTTTTCGCAGGGCGGCAATTTCCTGAACAACAGAACTGAATACTACCCTAAGGCGGTATACGACGCGATAAAGCTCGTATACGGTCTGTACGACTTGAAAATACCCGTCATCGTCACCGAGAACGGCACGTACGGCATAGGTGAGGAACCGAGAGGCAAAGACGGACTCATCGCCGACACGGACAGGATAAAATACGTATCCGGCTTCCTCGAATGGCTTGAAAAAGCGATAGACGAGGGATACGATGTGCGCGGTTATTATCTGTGGAGCCTTATGGACAACTTCGAATGGACGGCGGGCTTCAATTTCAAATTCGGTATTTTCGAAACTGATTTTAAAACGCTTGAAACGCGTCCGAAGCAAAGCGCGCTCTGGTACCGCGATTTCATCAAGGGTGCAAAGGGACAATGATAATTCTCGGATGTGACGGACTTACGCTCTCCTTCGGAGACCGAAAAGTCCTCGAAAACGTCTCCTTCTCCGTGCAGGAGGGCGACAGGGTCGGCATAGTAGGCGAAAACGGCGCCGGCAAAACGTCGCTTCTGAAGCTTATAACCGGAGAATACGACGGGGTCGGAGACGTATATATTTCAAAAGACAAGACCGTCGGTATGCTGTCTCAGAACGCCATGGCGGACGGAGACGGCACGGTATATTCCTATCTCGAGCAGGCTTTCTCCGATCTTATCGAACGCGAGGAGGAGCTCGAGAGGATGCGCCGCCGGCTCGACGTAACGCACAGCGTCGGTATCACTCTGTCAGACGCTTATCTGTCCGACTACACACATAAGCTCGAATCGTTTCACGCGGACGGCGGAGACCATTTCCGCGGGCTCGTGCGCTCGTATCTGTCAAAGCTCGGATTCCCGGAGCGCGACTGGGAAACGCCGGTCTCCCGTCTGTCCGGAGGGCAGAAAACGCGTCTTGCGCTCGGCAGACTCATAATCAGGCCGCCGGATATCCTTCTTCTCGACGAGCCGACGAACCACCTCGATATACAGACGCTCACGTGGCTCGAGGACGTTATATCAAATATGAGCTGTACTCTGCTCGCCGTCTCGCACGACAGATTCTTTCTTGACCGCATTGCGACGAAGATACTCGACATAGACGGCGCAAAGGCGAAGCTGTACGACGGCAACTATACGGCGTACGTCGAAAAGAAAAAAACGGATCAGCAGATACAGCGCCGTCATTACGAAAACCAGCAGAAGGAGATAGCGAGGCTCGAGGCGTTCATCGAGCAGCAGAAGCGCTGGAACCGCGAGCGGAATATAATCGCCGCGGAATCGCGCAGGAAGGCGATCGACCGCATGGAGAAGGTCGAGGCGCCGGACCCCGAGCGGCGCGGCGTGCGAATACGCTTTACCGAGGGCTCCGAATCCGGCAACGACGTGCTCACGGTCAACGGACTTTCAAAGCGCTTCGGCGACAACGAGCTGTTTTCGGACGTTTCTTTTCTGATAAAGCGCGGCGACCGCGCGTTCATCGTCGGTCAGAACGGCTCCGGAAAATCGACCCTGATGAAGATACTGCGCGGCAGGCTTCAGCAGACCTCCGGCACGTACGAATTCGGCTACAACGTAAGCATAGGGTACTACGATCAGGAGAACCAGGAGCTTGACGAAAACAACACCGTGCTCGACGAGGTGTGGAGCGAATACGGCAAGCGGACGCAGACGGAGATCCGCTCGGCTCTCGCTCTGTTCCTGTTCCGCGGAGACGACGTGGAAAAGAAGGTGTCGGTGCTTTCGGGCGGCGAGAAGGCGCGGCTTACGCTTGCGAAACTCATCCTCCGCTCGAACAACGTGCTGCTTCTCGACGAGCCGACGAACCATCTCGACATAAAAAGCCGCGAGGCGCTCGAAAACGCGCTGTCCGACTACAAGGGCACGCTGATCGCCGTCTCGCACGACAGATATTTCGTAAACAAGCTCTGCACGCGCGTGCTCGACATCTCCGCGAAGCCGTTTGCCGATTATCACGGAGGATATACGGATTATCTGCGCTATACGCAGTCGCAGTCCGTCCCCTCGGGAGAAAAAGAGCAGGTCCGCTCCGGCAAGGAGGAAAACCGCAGGAAATACGAGGAGGAGCGGCAGAACCGCTCCGATCAAAGAAAGCTGAAAAGCCGTATCGAGCGGCAGAAAAAAGAGGCGGAGCAGATAGAAGATAGGCTCGCCGCGATCGGGATCGAATACAAGGAAAACGAGCTCGATTACAAAAAGCTGATGGAGCTTGACGAAGAGCGCGAGCGGCTCGAGGACCGGCTGCTCGAGCTGTACGAGCAGAACGACAAAGACGAGCGTGAATACGCGGAAAGGTTCGGGGAATGAAGGGCGATAATTTCATCACAAGGACAAAGGATCTTTCCGGTTCGTTCGATCCCCGTGAGCGCGAGCGCGGAAAGCTTTTGTGCGTGATAAGTTATATCTTCGTTCTCGCGCTGATACCGCTTCTGTCGTCTGCGAGCACGGATTACGTCAGATTCCACGCAAAGCAGGGGATGATCCTCTCAGCCGTTACGGCGGTCTACGTCGTTCTGATGAATCTCGCCTCCGGCTTCATACGCGGTATGTTCGGCGATCTTGCGTACGTTCTCGCCGGCGCCGCGCTTTACGCGTTTTTATTGTATCTTGTATTTTTATCCGCGCTCGGTATATCGTACGCCGTCCGCGGCAGAGCGAAGCTTCTGCCCGGGATGAGCGTGTTCTTCCGCGAACGCGGCGATGAATAAAGGAGGATCTTATGGTAAAAATCGGTGTGCTCGGCGGCTACCGCGGCACAAGCATGATCAACTACTGCGCGGCGTCGTCCGGCAAGGCTAAGGTCGTCGCTATATGCGACAACAACCCCGAGGTGCTTGAAAGGCAGAAAAAAATACACGATGGCGAGGATATCACGTTCTACGGCGATTTCAACGATTTCATAGAGCACGATATGGACGCCGTGGTCCTCGCAAACTACGCGAACGAGCACGCGCCCTTCGCGATCCGCTGTCTCAAAAAAGGACTGCACGTTTTCAGCGAGGTGCTTCCCTGCCAGTGCATGGCTGAGGCCGTCGAGCTGATCGAGGCGGCGGAGGAGTCCGGAAAGGTTTACGCCTACGGCGAAAACTACTGCTTCATGCCCGTGCCGAGAGAGATGAGGCGCCTTTATAAAGAGGGAAGGATAGGCGAGATAGAATACGCAGAGGGCGAGTATATCCACAACTGCGAATCCATCTGGCCGTCGATCACGTATGGCGAGCGCGATCACTGGAGGAACAGGATGTTCGCGACGTTCTACTGCACCCATTCCCTCGGTCCGATGATACATATAAGCGGACTGCGCCCCGTATCCGTCGTGGGCTTTGAGGGCACGAAGAACGAGCGCAGGATCAGAAGCGGATCGTTTTCCGGTCAGTTCGGCATAGAGATGGTGACGCTTGAAAACGGCGCGATACTGAAGAGCATACACGGCGATCTTTACACGAATTCGATCTGGTACGCCGTCTACGGCTCGAAGGGCAGGATGGAAGCCGACCGCGAGGCGGCGGGCGTGAGCGACACGCTTTACCTGAACGCGGACAGATATTCGGGCGAGTATTCCGATCACCCGGACGTCGGCGCCTTCGACGTATCCGAAAAGAACGACGTGATACGCCGCTTCGGTCACGGCGGCTCGGATTACTACATAATGGACGCTTTCGTCGACAAAATAAACGGCGTCGATAACGCGGACGTGATAGACGTGTACGAGGCGATGGATATGTTCATCCCCGGGCTTCTCGCGTACCGCTCGGTACTGAACGGCGGCGCGCCCGTTGCCGTACCCGACCTGCGCGATCCCGCCGTCCGCGATAAATACAGAGACGACCGCGCCTGCTGCGACCCGAAGGTGGCGAAGGAGCAGCTGCTGCCGTCATTCTCGAAGGGGAACCCCGATATACCGGATTCCGTCTACGATGAGATAAAACGCAGATGGGAAGCCGAAAAGAACGACGGAGCGTACGTCAAAGCCGCGATGTCGCAGGGCTCGTTAAAGTGAGCGGACAGGCTCATTTTATTGAAAATCAACGCGTTTCGGTATTGACATTTTTGTCAAATCGTGCTATACTCAAAGAAAAAACAAAGGAGATTCACCAAAAATGGCATTCTGCAATAAATGCGGCGCTCCTCTTGACGAAGGCGTCAAATTCTGCAAAACGTGCGGTACTCCCGTAGGCGGAGCCCAGCCCTCCGAAAGAGCGGCTCAGCCTCAGGCGGCGGCTCCCGCACAGCCCAAAAAGAACTTCATAACCGATACTCCCGATCACACCGCGGCTTTCACCGCCGACGAGATCGCGAAGGGCAAGGGACTGAGCATCCTGTCCTACATATGGTTCCTCGTACTCATCCCCGCGTTTGCCGGCAGAGATTCAAGATACGTCCGCTTCCACGTGAAGCAGGGTCTCGTCCTGTCGATGGCGACGTCCGCTTACCTGTACGTACAGAAAATACTCCTCGATCTGCTCAGACTGATCCTCTGGAACTTCATCGTTTTCAAGATACTCTACGTTTTCATAGCTGTCTGTCTGTGGATCGTATTCACCGCCTTCATCGCCCTCATGGTGCTCGGCATCATCTACGCGGCGAAGGGCAAGGCAAAAGAGCTCCCGATCATCGGTCTCTGCTTCCCGAGAAAGAAAGACGAACAGTAAATCACAAGAAACGCCCGCCGCACGGCGGGCGTTTTTTTTCCGCCGCTTCCGTTCACCGCACCCGACGCGCCGCCGGACCTAAAACGGTACGGATGAAAATAATTTCAATAAAACCATTGACAAACAACTTTCTTTATGATATGATGTAAACAAGGGATAGCATACGATCCCGAAAAACATAACAAAGGAGGACCCTGTATGATCAAAAGAACAGGACCGGTAAAATCACTTTTATCGATACTTTTGACGGTATCGATCCTTTTCGGCATTACACCGCTCTCCGCCGTAAGCGTCCCCGTTGTTCCCGAAACGGAGAACGTACGGCAAAACCCGACCGAAGCATTCAAAGCCCCCGATATTATCGACGCAGAAGAACAGGCGGAAAAATCGTACGCCGGGCGTGTAAAAGAAGAGGAAAAAGACCTTTACACGTTCGTATTCAGAAACGAAGACGGCAGCAATACGATGCGCGTTTTCGATCATCCGGTAAAATACGTCGATGATAAAGGCGAAACAAGAGATATTTCACTTGAAATATCAAAAGACAAAGACGGATCCTTCAAAGCCGCCGATCATATGATAAAGGCGACGTTTGGTAATGACTTATCCGAAGGCATCGGACTTGGATATGACGGCGTAAGGATCAAAATGACCGCAAAGACTGTCAGCGGTGAAAAAGAATCTGTTGGATTATCCTCCGACGGAAAGAAACTGACGTACGCTGTCGACGGTAAAACGTCATACGTATATTCTCTTACGTACTGCGGTATTAAGGAGGATATAGTCGTCAGCGAATACACGGGACAGACGGAATATGAATTCACGCTCAACACAAACGGTCTTCGCCCGGTAAAGATCGACGGTTCCGTATTTCTCGCAGACGAAGAAGAAGATATAAGGGCAAGCATAGGCGATATCATCATATTCACCGCGGACAACAGAAACAACGCTTTCGGAGAACTGCTGTTTGAGTCTGTTGAAGAAAACAGCGAATACAGGTTCACCATCGTTCTTGATCCCGATTATCTGAGAGACGAGAAGACGGTATATCCGATCACTATCGATCCTTCAATAACCATCACCGGAGCATCAAATATTGAAGATGTTACCATTGGAAGTATCGGTGGAATGGAGAGTTTATCTTCCGGATCACTCTATGCCGGCTTGGGTAATTCAGACGGCAAGCTTCGCTTTTTGATGAAATTCTCATCTTTGAGTTCAAACAGTACTTATCAGGCATTGTCGGCGAATGATATTATATCCGCAACGATAAATCTGCGTGATTTGATGTGTTACACCAACAAACAGATAGATTTATCTCTTAACTCGTATGCAAGCGGGTATTTGCCTTCAACGACGTGGACAAACGGATGCATGTCATGGAGCAGCGTTTTCACATATGATAACAGGCTGACACAGATAGGATCATCAAAAACCGTTTTCTACGGGAACGGAAACGGTGCAAACGGTCAACAATGGTATGCGTACGATGCAAAGCAGTTAATAAGCAAATGGAAAAACGGAACGGCTGAAAACTATGTTGCTGTTTTCAGAACTCCTACGTCTACGGAAACAGGAACTTTGGGCAATTATCTTGTTTTTGCTTCTTCCGACAGAACAACAAACAAGCCTTATTTGGATATAAACTACAATACCCCTGCAAATTACAGTTTGAATAAAAGCAACATTGAAATTGAGATTTACAGTCAAACAACGTTAAAGGTACTGAATCTCACAAATGATTGTACAGTCGCCTTTGTCGGCAGCGGGACTAACGATATCACGATTACAAACAACGGTAACGGAGAATGTACAATCACCGGGAACAATGTTTCAGGTACATTTGTCAATGCGTATATCTTTAAAAACGGTATTTACCAAACAACATTGAATTGCAGTGTTCATGTTGTAGATCAGTATATACCGGACGGGTATTATTATATAAAGAATGCAAGTGAGGATGGATATGTTGATAACAGCTATCCACGATATCCTATCTTTGCATCTGATCGCGTAATGTACACGTGGGAATTTGATGAATATGCTCATACCTATTATATTGAATTCGATAATGGGTATTATAAAATATCATACGGCGCCAACTATTTAGGAGTAAATGATACCGATGTAGATGAAGTTATTACCTATATGGGTGGTATATACACAGATTTTATTCGTTGGAAAATAACCAAAACAGAAACGAATAATTTTAAGATTTCTCCATACGAAGCAAACAATACAAACAGGGTTATATCGCTAGGAGAGCCAATGTTTGCAGGGATGGCAAAAACAATAGTACTGAGTGACTATACTCTTGATGATGATTATTCAGATGAGTGGGAAGTGTTTAAAAGTCAAACGGATTACTATAATTTTTTGAGAGGGGATCATGAAAATGATCTAAACCTATCTGGTATGGTCAGCGACATACAATTGCTGTGTAACAACCATAGCCTTATCGGAGAGTTTGATGTTAATACTACCAAAGACAGCATTCTCAGACACTTTAAATCTTCGAAAATCTGTGCGTTTATTACGCATGGTGGATATGATTGTATTCTAATTGATGGAACGGTAAATGATGGAACATTATTCTATAAATCAGACTTAATAACAGCTACAGGATGGCTTGATAGTAGCGATTTAAAACATGTCTATTATTTATCATGTAATAGCGCTTTGGGTAGTTA
This sequence comes from uncultured Ruminococcus sp., assembly GCA_902762505.1. Classification (GTDB taxonomy): domain Bacteria; phylum Bacillota; class Clostridia; order Oscillospirales; family CAG-272; genus UBA1248. The sequence continues at coordinate 56,129 of CACWOQ010000006.1, forward strand.
TATGAGCGATGGACAGCCGTATACAGATGTTTCAAATCTTTCAAAGGAAACTTATGATATTGGAGCGCAAACGGTTCTCGGATTCAATTGCGTTGTTAATCAAACAGAGGGAAATGTTTGGTCAGAATACTATCTAAAGGCGATATATAATTGTAATATGACATTGGAAGATGCAATTGAGGCTGCTGATTTAGCCGTCAGCGCTCTAAACTTTACAACTGTTAATAATTCAACCCGCGTTTTGTTTGGAAACTTTGATGTGTTGATTTTTGACGATTGAATCGTTGTTTAGTATTTTAAAAAAAGAAAAGGAGTAGAAGATATGAAGAAATATTTTTCTGTTCTAATTGCGACTGTTCTGCTCGTTTGTTCAGCTTCCTGCGTGAACAACATGAAAGACAATACAACGACCGACGCGGGAACGGTCAGCGAGCCGGACGCCTCTGAGAAGGACAACAACCAGATCACAACGAATGATCTCGATTCGATTGAATCAGACAAAGTGGTCGCGGTCGACGTATCGGGTCTGAGCGGATATACCGTTTATCCGGTAAGCGCGGACTACGGCGAGGGCAACCCGTTCGCCTGTGAGCCGGCTGAGGGCTTCCGCGCGTTTTCCGGCGTCAAAAGCGACGCCGATACCGGCGTCAAAACGAAAACGTTTGAGTACAACGGCAAAACCGTTGAGCTTACG
>CACWOQ010000007.1 GCA_902762505.1 uncultured Ruminococcus sp.
GATGATGACCGTGTACGACGCGCCGATCTTGTCGGCGTATTTCATCTGAGCTTTCAGACTGCGCCCGACTATATCGCACTCGGCGCGTATCCCGTTCTGACGCAGACCGTAGACGAGCGTCTGCGCGAAGGCGACCGCTTCGTCTCCGAGAGGCGCGACGTAGATCCCGGGCGTCACGGGCGAGGGGATCTCGGCGGATGAATATTTCATCGCGGCGACGAGCCTATCCATTCCCGCGGCGTAGCCGATACCGGGAAGACGCGGACCGCCGATCTCCTCGACAAGTCCGTCGTATCTGCCGCCGGCGCAAACGGTAAGGTGCTTTTCCTCACCGGTCTTCGGGTCGACGCCGATGGGCGCTATGAATTCAAACACGGTCTTCGTGTAGTAATCGAGCCCGCGGACGATACCGGGATCCGGGGTGAATTCGATATTCATACCGTTAAGGTACTGCATAAGCTTTTCATTGTGCTCTCTGCATTCGTCGCACAGGTAATCCGTCACCTTCGGCGCGTCCTTTGCGACCGTCTGACAGACAGGGCTCTTGCAGTCCAGTATCCTCATAGGATTCGTTTTAAGCCTGCCCCTGCACGTTTCGCAAAGCTGATCCTGCTTTCCGGTGAAGTAAGCGACGAGCGCTTCACGGTATCCGGGACGGCATTTTTTACAGCCTATGCTGTTTGTGTAAAGCTTTACGTTTTTTATACCGAGCTGTTTTAAAAGCGTGTCAGCCATTGAAATGACGTTTGCGTCTGACGCGGGCGTTTCCGCGCCGAAAAGCTCGGTGCCGAACTGATAGAATTCACGGAACCTGCCCGCCGCGGGTTTTTCGTAACGGAAGCAGCTCGTGAAATAATAAAGCTTGAGCGGCATCGCCTCGCCCGCAAGTCCGTTTTCGATAACTGAACGGACGACGCACGCCGTGCCCTCGGGACGGAGCGTCATGCTCCTGCCGTCCTTGTCCTCAAACGTGTACATTTCCTTCTGAACGACGTCGGTCGTGTCGCCGACGCCGCGTGCGAAAAGCTCCGTTGACTCAAACGTCGGGAAACGGATCTCACCGTAGCCGTAAAGCGAGGCGACGCGGCGCGCCGTTTTTTCTATATTCTGCCAAATCGGGGCGTCCTTCGGAAGAATATCCGAGGTGCCGCGAGGTTTGATTATCATTTTTTTCTTCCTTCCTTGATGAATTTGACGTGAGTGACGTCACCGGTCAGCGTTACGTAAGTGTTGCCGATGCGGAACGTCGACTGCAGATCCTGTATATCGTTTACGTCGAATGAAGACAGCGGACGCGAGAATCCCTCGCCCGTGTATTTGACGTAGCTTTCTTTTTTTGTCCAGACGCGGAAAAACTCGTCCGCGGGATCTTCCGCTCCGGCGATCCTCTCATATTCGGCGGCGGTGAAAAAGCGTTTCGCCAACGCAAGATGGTCCGTCTCACGCACTGTCTCACAGTCGACGCCTACCTCGCATTCGGATACGGCGGAGCAGACGAGTCCCGACGTGTGGGAAACGTTGTAATAGATCCCTCTGTCCTTCACGTATTCCTTGCCGTATTTCGATCTTTCGATCGTGATCTGCTCCGGGTCGGCGCCGAGATCGGCAAGACCCACGTCGGTCAGAACACGGCAGAACAGAGACATATAAGCCGGAGCTTCCTTTTCGGAATCGTCAAAGACGCGGCGCGAATAAGTATCGGCGCGGTCGTAAAGCTCTCTTATGCTGACACAGCCCGGCTCCGCGTAGTAAAGCGTTATCATCTTCTCGGATCTATGTAAGTAAAGTATTTGGTCAGATACGTTATACCGGACCAGACCGTGAGTATGACGGTTATCGCGAGCGTGATATAAGAGAGCAGATGCACGCCGGCGAGCCCGCCGTTTTCGAAAATTACATCCGAAATTGGCGGCGATCACGGTGCCGTCCTCCTTCGAGGCGACCATGCGGATCGACGTCACGGTGAATTCACGCAGAAGTATGATGAGCGAGCTTATCACGAGCATAAGCGACATATAGGAGAATCTCACGGCGCCGGACAGCGCGATGAGAGAGCCTAAGATAAGCATTTTGTCGGCTATGGGGTCGAGGAATTTTCCGAAGTTCGTCACCTGGTTCGTGCCGCGGGCGATCGCGCCGTCAAACAGATCGGTCAGCGCCGCAATGCCGAACACGGCGGCGGTGATGACGTTCCATAAAACGGTGTTCTTCCAGGGGATGAGTATGAACGTAACGATCAGCGGGACGAGCCCGATGCGTATCAGAGTGAGAGTGTTCGGCAGGTTGATCGTTCTGCCGCCTTTTTTCTTTTCTGCCATATTTTACCCTTTCTTGCTTATGCCGACGAGATCGTAGTCGTAGAAATCGGTTATGCGGACGTTTACGAAATCGCCTTCCTTGTGAAGATGCTGACCGCGGTCGAGATCGAAAAAGATCTTGCCGTCAACGTCCGGCGCGTCCGCCTCCGATCTGCCGACGTATGCGCCGACTGCCGCGTCGTAACCCTCGCAGAGGACCTTGAAGGTCTTGTGAAGCTTTTTCCTGTTCAGATCCTCGCTTATCTCGGACTGAAGCGCCATGATGCCGTCGACACGGTCCTGCTTGACCTGCTCGTCTATCTGGTCCTCAAAGTCGTAGGCGGGCGTGTCCTCCTCGCGCGAATAGGCGAAGGCGCCGAGTCTGTCGAATCTTGTTTCTTTTATGAATTCGCACAGCTCCTCGTACTGCTCATCCGTCTCGCCGGGGAAGCCGGCTATCACGGTCGTGCGCAGGGTTATGCCGGGAACGCGCTCGCGCAGGCGGTTTATGGCGCCGACGATCGTTTCACGGCCGCCGTGGCGGTTCATTCTTTTCAGTACGTCGTCGTTTATGTGCTGTATCGGAAGGTCGACGTATTTGAGCACACGGTCGTTGTTCGCCATCTCGTCGATCAGCTCGTCCGTGATCTTGTCCGGATACAGATACAAAAGTCTGATCCACGGTATCGAGGTCTGCTCGCATATCCGGCGGATAAGCTCCGGCAGGGCGTATTTTCCGTAGAGATCGAGACCGTAGCGGCTCGTGTCCTGGGCTATGAGCGAAAGCTCCTTGCAGCCGTCCGCTTCGAGAAGCTTCGCCTCCTCGACGAGATCCTCGATCGGGCGTGAACGGAATCTTCCTCTTATAAGCGGTATCGCGCAGTAGGTGCAGCGGTTGTCACAGCCTTCGGCGATCTTCAGATACGCCGCGTACGGAGGCGTGGTCAGCATTCTGCCGCCGCCGAGCTCCGACGTGTTCTTGTCTTCGAAAAACGTGCATTTTTCACCGGAAAGCGAACGCTTTACCGCCTCTGCTATGCTTTTGATCGAACCTACGCCGACGAGCGCGTCGACCTCGGGTATCTCCTCGAAAATCTGTCTGCGGTATCTTTCGGCGAGGCATCCCGTAACGACGATCTTTTTAAGATGTCTGTGCTTTTTGAGCCACGCAACGTCAAGTATGTTGTCGATCGACTCCTGTTTTGCGTCGGTTATGAACGCGCAGGTGTTGATGACGATGACGTCAGCCTCGGTCTCCTCGTTCGTTATTTCAAATCCCTCGTCGGCTAAAACGTTCAGCATGACTTCCGTGTCAAGCTGATTTTTCGCACAGCCGAGCGAGACGAATCCGATCTTTATGTTTTTCATACGGTCTTCCTTATGGTACAATTATATTATAATATTATATTACAAATTTTAAAATTGCAAGAGCATTACGGTGTAAGTTTTTAAAACTGTGCTTTTTTGACGCGTTTTTTGTATATCAAAGCTGCTGCGAACAGGGATACGACGGTCAGAGCGCAGACGGCGGGGAACAGGTACGGCGTTTTGTGGTAAAATGAAACGTCATCTCTCAATACGGCGTTCGCCGAGGCGAAGCCCGCCGTAAGCGCGGGAACGTCGTCGAGGATAACTCCGCGCGCGTCGATCACCGTGGAGTAGCCGGCGGCGGAGGAGCGGACGTAATAACGGCGCGCTTCGATCGCCCGCAGTATCGCGTGACCGTTATGCTCGTATAGCTGAGCCGAATCCATCCACCAGCTGTCGTTCGTCGATTCGGTGAGCAGCACGGCGCCTTTCGCCGTCTCTTCAAAGCCTATGTTTTCAAACGCCGAATCAAAGCAGATGAAGGCGCCGAGCCGTCCGAGCGTCGAATCGAAGACTACGCTTTCACCGCCGGCAGACAGATCGTCGCCGAGGCTCGTCACGTCCTCGAGGAACGGGAAAAGCGTGAGTATCATTTTTCTTGCCGGAGTGAATTCGCCGAACGGGACGGGATGCTGCTTGCGGTACGGTCCGGAGACGGTGCCGTCGGGACTTATGCACCACGTCACGTTGTAAAGTTCGTCATCGCCGTATTCGTACGCGCCGATTATTATCACGACGTCGTTTTCACGGCTGAAATCGCGGAGCCTTTCCTCGGTCAAGGGGCTGTTTTTCAGATCTATGTTGAAGCAGCCCTCCGGCATGACGATGAGCGACGCGCCGTTTTCTCTGACCTCGTCGGCGGATCTTTCGAGAAACAGGTCGATCGTCTCCTGAACGCCGATACGCGTCCTTCCGGAGATTATATTGCCCTGAAGCGCCGCAACGGCGACCTGCTCGCCGGATTCGGCTTTTTTATCCGCGGCGTACAGCAGCGCACCGCAGGCGGTGTTCGTTAAGAATATCCCGACGGCGACGGAAAAGCATGCGATCCGCAAGCGTCTGTCTTTACGGGTAATAAGCGAATATACGGCGAGCGCAAGCGAGGCGTTCACCGCGACGATAAGAGACGAAATGAAATACGACCCGAACACGGACGCCGTCTGTATGAAGAAAATATTGCTCTGCATCGTCACGGCGAGACGCGCCCACGGCGTCGCAAGGCTGCCGAGAGTGAAGAGAAATTCGATCAGAACGTAACAGGCGGCGGAAAACGGTATCAGAAGGTACCTGCGCACCCTGCAAAGCGAAGTGCAAAGAAACAGACCCGTAAAAAAATGGAACAGAGCGAGAAGCACGGAAAGGATCAGCCCGGAGCCGAACCAGCTCAGCGCGACGTATCCCACCGCTTCAAGACGGTTGAAGCCGAGGTATTCAAGAGGATACTGATATCGGAACCATTGAAAGACCGTCGCAAACATCACGGCTCCCCAGTAATACCCGTACCCGTAAAAACGGAGAGGGTTACGGCTTTGTCCGTCCGCCTCGGCGAGGAGCACGAGAAACATCGGTATCAAAGAAAAAAGCACGATAAAGCCCGCCTTGTACCACGCAAAGCACAAGCCGGTCAGTATCGCGCTGACAGTCAGCAAGAGAAATCTTATCGGAAATTTTCGTAAAACCATACGTTCTCCAGTTTTACCGTCAGCTCCTTGCCCGTAAGATAAGACAGAGAGCCTATCCCGCGCTCAAATATGAGCCTGTATGAGTAAAGAGCCTGATATTTGTAGCCCTGTTTTTTATCCTCGCGGTTGACGCCGTATTTTCCGTCGCCGAGAAGCGGATGACCGATATAAGACAGATGCGAGCGGATCTGATGCGTTTTTCCGGTATAGAGCCTTACCTGAAGCAGAGCGTCACCGTCCTTCTTTGCAAGCACTTTGTATCCGGTGACGATCCTGACGCGCCCCTGCTTCGGTTTGTCGTACACGGTCACAACGTTGTTTTTCGTATCCTTGTACAGATACGCGGTGAGTATCGCCTCGCCGGGCTCCGGCACGCCGTGTACGGCGCAGAGATAATATTTGTCTACGACCTTTTCCTTTATCATTTCGTTCATATCGCGCAGGGCGGCGGCGTTTTTCGCCGCTATGACGAGACCGCCCGTGTTCCTGTCTATACGGTTGCACAGGGACGGGGTAAAGGATGATTCGGACTCCGGGTCGTATTCACCCTTCCGGTACAGATACGCCTTGATATGCTCGATAAGCGTGATCTGCTCGCCCTGATCGTCCGGGTGGCAGAGCATACCGGGACGCTTGTCGCAGACGATCACGTTTTCGTCCTCGTATACGACGTTTACGTCGGGCGTCAGCGTAAGGAACGGATCGGACGTGTATTTTTCCTCGAAAAATTCCGGCGGCAGAAAGCAGAGAACGGAGTCGCCTTCGCACAGCACGGTCCCGGGCTCGGCGCGGCGTCTGTTGACTTTTATCTTTTTAGTGCGGATCGCCTTGTATAAAAGCGACTGAGGCAGAGTTTTCAGCGTTTTCGATATGAATTTGTCGAGGCGCTGACCCGCGTCGTTTCCGTTTATTATAAACTCTTTCAAAGCCTTATTATCTGATCGCCGTCTTTTGCGACGTAATGCTCTTTTACGCCGAGCTCTTCCATCCAGCCGCGGACCTCTATTGTTTTGAACACGTGCGTGTTGTAGCCTTTTCCGGCGTCGTTTTCCCAGAGCCATTTCGGCGTGCACCATATGCAGGCGGACGGCGCTATCGCCTCGTATACGTCGCGCAGGACGCCGTTCTGACCGTGGTGCGCCATCTGCACGATATCGCTTTTGAGCTTGTCGCCGTGCATTGAAAGCAGCTTTGCGCCCGCGTCCCAGCCGAGGTCGCCGAGGAACATTACTTTTTTGCCGCCGAGCGTCATTCTGAAAACGGACGTGGAATTGTTTACCGCGTTGCCGGTGTAGACCGGGTCGAACGTGTAGAGAAATTCGAAGTTCGCGCCTTTTATTTCGTACACGTCGTACTGCGATACGATGCAGATCCTGTCGGCGAAAAGCGGCAGAGCCTCATAGAACTCCGCGACCGTGTGCGCCTCCCAGTTCTCGTACTTGTCGAAATACTGAAAGGACGGAAAGTTATAGTAAACACGGTCGAATTCAAATTCGCCGCGGTGATCCTTTACAAGCTTTATGAAAGCGGAGATGTGGTCGTCGTGCGCGTGCGAAAGGAACCACGCGTCGATATGCGGCACGCGGCAGCCCGTGACCTCGCGAAGCTTCGACAGAAGCTTTTCCGCGTCAAAGGCGTAGCCTCCGTCGATGACTATGACGCCGTTTTCCTGTGTCGTCACGATGAAGCTGTTCATCTGTCTGTCGCTCTCTGAATTGAGCATGTATATCGTATTGTTCATATCCCGGTCCTTCTTATATTATATTATAGGGGTATTATACTACCGATTTGTGTCCGTGTCAAGACGGTTTCGGCAAACGTCGGACAAAATGCATTCGCCGCAGCGGGGCGAGCGGGCGGAGCAAACGTCGCGCCCGAACATGACGAGGCGGTGGCAAAGATCCGCCTGCTCCGACGGCTCGACTACGGCGGACAGCTCCTTTTCCGTTTTCTCGGGGGATAGCGGCTTGCCGTCGCCGCAGAGCCCGAGCTTTGCGGAGATGCGGATGCAGTGCGTGTCCGCGACTATCGCCGGCTTGTTGAATATATCGCCGAGGATAAGATTGGCGATCTTTCGTCCGACGCCCGGAAGAGTCAGAAGATCCTCCATGTTGTCGGGGACCCTGCCGCCGAATACGGAAACGATCCGCTCCGACATACCGACGAGATCCTTTGCCTTGCTGTTGTAGAGCCCGCAGGAGAATATGTATCTGCCGACGTCTGCCGGGTCCGCCTTCGCCATTGCGTATGCGTCGGGATACGCGGCGAAAAGAGCGGGGCAAACGAGATTCACGCGGGCGTCCGTGCATTGCGCCGAAAGCCTCCCCATCACGAGGAGACGCCACGGGTCGCCCTCGTAACGGAGCGCGCATTCCGCGGACGGATATTTTTCTTTGAGCCGCGAAACGACCGTCGCGGCAAGCTCTGTTTTTTTCATTCTTTTTGTCTCATTTTTGAAAAAAATCTTGATTTTGGCGTAACTGTGTGTTATTATCGGGTATTAACTAAACTGAAAATAAACTCTGGGAGATATATTATGAACAGACCGGACGGAAAAAGGATCAAAAACGCGGACCCGATGTATCAGGTCGCAGCGTTTGTAATGGATAAGCGCGTCGACTCGATGAATATGATCACCGTCGACCTTCCTCTTGATCCCATGAACGCATATATACATAAGGTAAGGAACGAACGCGGGATAGCCCTGTCTCCGATGGGACTGCTGCTCGCCGGATATCTGCGCACCTCGTGCGATTTTCCGGCGCTGAACCGCTTTGTCGTCAACAAACGCATTTATACAAGAACGGAATTCTGCGCCGGTCTCGTCGTGCTGAAAGCCGGCGGAGAAGAGGGAACGATGTCGAAGATATATTTCGATCAGAGCGACACCGTGTTCGACGTACAGCGCAAGATAGACGAGTACATAGAGAAAAACAGAAACGCGGAGAACAACAACTCTACCGATAAGCTGATAAAAACGCTGCTCAGCATCCCCGGTCTCTGCTCGTTCGGCGTGTGGATGTTCAAGTTCCTTGACAGACACGGACTTCTGCCGAAAAAGATAATCGACGCGTCGCCGTTCCACGAGTCGCTGCTGATATCGAACCTCGCGAGCATACGTACGAATCATATATACCATCACGTTTACGAATTCGGTACGACGAGCGTGGGCATTACGATGGGCAATCCCCGCGTCGTGCCGAGACTCAGCCGTGACGAGGTCGTATTCGAACGCACTCTGCCGCTCGGCGTCGTTATGGACGAGCGCATCTGCTCCGGCTCTTATTTTGCCGCGGCGTTCAAGAAGCTGACTTCGTATCTCAAAAACCCGGCTCTGCTCGAGAATCCGCCCGAGCAGATAAAGCACGACGTCACGTGATCACGGATACGCTCTTCACGCCGTGACTGCGTAAATATTCAGCCGTCGCCCCGTCGATCACCTCGCCGCAAACCACGGGTGAAACGGCGGGCGGACAACTCACGCATACGTCTCCCGCGATCCTGCCTTCGCACTGCGATACCGGCAGGACCGTTTTTTTTGCGAAAAACGCGTCGCGTATGCTCATCGCGCGCCGCGGCAGAACGGCGGCGAACCGTTCCTGTTCAAGCGGATCCGACAGTTCAAAGGTGCAAAGCACGGACGAAAGACGCCGCAGACCGCGGACGCCCGTCTGCGGATTCGGCAAAAACGTTATGAAATCTCTGTCCGCGTATTCGGGATAGACGTTTTTTTCGATAAGACGGCTCTGCGTCTCGTATCCGGTGAGTCCGCTCATCGACGTGCGCAGAGTGATCTTCATCGGCTCGTCGCCGTACGGGACGTAGCCTTTCGCGGCAAGAGAAGCCTTTACGTTATCAACCTCGGGTATGAACCGGCGCAGACGCTGTCTGTAAGTACAAAGATACCTGTTCAGCCCGTCAAGGCTTTGAAGTATCAGATATGACGGTGAAGTGGAGGCGAACGCCGCCATGGCGGAAAGCACCTCTTCACGGCTGAATTCCGCCGTGTGCAGATAAGCGGCGCCGGTCAGAGCCGGCAGCGTCTTATGCGCGGAGGTGCAGCAAACGTCGGCGCCGAGAGCCAGGGGATCCGAAGGCTCCGGCAGAAAATGCAGATACGCACCGTGCGCGCAGTCGACCATAAGGTATACGCCGTGTCTGTGACAGACCGCGGCGACCGCGGCGACGTCGGCGGTTTTGCCGAGATAATCCGGGGTCGTTATATAAACGGCGTCCGGCTTGTCCCTTATTATCTGCTCCTCGACCGTGACAGGATCGACGGTGACGGATACGACCGTGTCGTCCGGCATAGGTCTCTGCCATATCACGTCGGCGCCGGTGAGCGCGGCGGCGGTGATGAACGAGCGGTGTACGTTGCGCGCGGCGAGTATCCTCGCCTGACGCCCGAGCCGCTGACAGAGAAGAAACACCATCGCACGCACGCAAAGCGACGAGCCCTCCGTGCTGTAATACGTCGGTGTGCCGAACAGACGTGACGCGTTTTTCTGCGAGAGCTCGATTATGCCGTCCGGCGAGAAAAGCTCGTCCGCGCCGGGGATCTCCGTTATATCGTCCTCCTCGTGACCGCAAAAGACAAAGCCCTTGTGACCCGGCGTATGCAGGCGCAGGGGCTTTTTCCCTTTATAGTCGTTTATGAAGTCAATTATCGGAGTCTTCATCTTCCTCGTACAGGCGGTCCACCTCAGCCATTATCGCGCATTCGAGCCGCTTTTTGAACAGGTCGCAGCCGTATGAGTAAACACCGGTGACGGATCCCGTCGAATGATAGGCGTTCGCGGCGCATCCGCCGGCGCAGTAGAGGCGCGCCCAGCAGTTTCTGCATTCTTCTCTCGCGTAAACGTTGCAGGCGGCGAATTCGTCGCGCCGTTCCGTATTCGTTACGCCGTGCCAGATATCGCCAAGGCGGAATTTTTCCTCTCCGACGAACTGATGGCACGGATAAAGATCGCCCTGCGGCGTCACGGCGAGATATTCGGTGCCCGAGCCGCAGCCGGAGATCCTCTTGTAGATGCACGGACCGCCCTGCAGATCTATCATATAGTGATAAAAAGTGAAGGGTCTGCCCTCTCTGCGGCGTTTTATCATAAGCTCGGCGAGCTTTTCATACTGCTCGTATACGACCGGTTTGTCCTCCTCGGTAAGAGCGGAGGGACTGTCGGGCGAAGCGACGACGGGCTCCATTGAAAGCTCGTTGAACCCGAGGTCGAGCATCACCTTTATATCCTCGAGAAAATCGGGGTTGTAATGCGTGAACGTGCCGCGCATATAGTAAGACTTGTCGCCGCGGGAGGCAACGAGCTTCTGAAACTTCGGGACGATCACGTCGTAGCTGCCTCTGCCCGCCGCGTCGACTCTGAATCTGTCGTGTACCTTGCGCCTGCCGTCGAGCGAAAGCACGACGTTCGACATCTCGCGGTTGGCGAATTCGATCACGTCGTCGTCTATGTCCACGCCGTTCGTCGTCAGAGTGAAGCGAAAATTTTTATTGTATTTCCCCTCGACCGACCGGGCGTATTCCACGAGCTTTTTTACCACGTCGAAATTCAGCAGCGGCTCGCCGCCGAAAAAGTCGACCTCGAGATTGCGGCGGCTGCCGGAGTTTTCAATGAGAAAATCGAGCGCGCGTTTGCCGACCTCGAAGCTCATAAGAGCCGATTTGCCGTGATATCTGCCCTGTCCCGCAAAGCAGTACGAGCACGTCAGATTGCAGGCGTGGCTGATGTGCAGACAGAGCGCCTTTATAACGCCCGACGTGCGGCGCTTCAGCTCCGGCGCCATGGGAGCGAAGGTGTCCGGGCTGAAAAGCTGCCCTTCCGCCTTGAGCTCCTCTATCTGATCGAGTATCGACTCCGCGTCGCCCTCCGAAAGCCCGGGGTATTTTTCAAGCAGCGCGGAGACGACCTGTTCGCGGCTGTGATCCTCAAACATCGCAATTGCGTCATACGCCGCGTCGTCCACGGCGTGGACGGCGCCCGAGCATACGTCGAGGACTATGTTGTAACCGTTTTGTTTGTATTGATGTATCATATTTTCCGAATTCTTAAAACGCCGCCCTGGCGGCGGCGTTTTAAAGTTTATTATTTGTTTTTGTTCTCGCAGCTCTGATTTGCTATGCCGCAGCTCGTTTTGCAGGCCGACTGGCAGGATGTCTGGCATTCACCGCAGCCGCCGTTTTTCGCGCTTGCGCACAGATCGCGGGTCTTTATAGTTTTGATGTGCTTCATTTATAAGCCCTCCTGTGTGTTTATTCGATTCATATTACCACAAATCCGGGATTTTGTCAAGAGGTAATATGTAATAATATATCGTAATTACGCTCCGTTCTCAGCACTCTCCGAGGACGATAAGCTCGTCTTCGTCCGAAAGCTCTATCTCCTCGTCGAGCGGGAGATTGAACCTGCCGTGCTTTTCACGGTCGAGACAGCCGAGCAGGACACACCTGTTTTCATACATAATGTGACGAAGTTCCCTGACGGTATAGACGCCCGTCAGTCCCATGGAGCCGGCGTTTTTCAGATACAGCTCGTTGCCCTCGTTTGATAACAGCTCGCGGAAAACGTCGATCAGCTCGGGGCTTTCGGCTATCTGCGAAAGGATCAGCGAAGACATACTCGAGGCGACGAGAAAGTCCGTATGGTCGCCGCTTCCGACAAGCTTCTGATTATGCTCCTTCTGCATCTCCATCGTTATATTGAACGAAAGACCGTATCTTTTTCTGATATCGCGGAGATTGAGCAGCAGGAATATCGCGTCCATATCCGCTTTTTCGGGGTCTTCATCGTGCTCGCTCAGGATAACGATATGCTGAGCCATGCGTGAAAGCTCCCTGAGCACTCTTTCGGAGCGCGGATTGCCGCGGTAATAGTTTAAGGTGAGGTTCCTTTCGTCCGCCGCCTTCTGCAGCTCCTCGCGTTCCTCCTCCGTCGTCTTCTGACCGGCCAGATAAACGTGGGATATGTTTTCCGGAAGCTCTTGGAGTATCACGGGCAGAGTCTCGTTGTGACCTATTATGACGGTATCCGTCGTGTCCTCGGCAAGCCCCGCGCTTTCAACGGTGAACTCCGACATATCGGACAGAGAACCGTCCTTAAGCTCCGCCGAATCGTTCTCATCTGCAAAGATCAGTATGCGGTCTGTATCGAGGATGCGAAGCTCCTTCGGCGGATTCATCGTCACCCTGTCGCCGCGGAGGACGCCTACGGGCACGGCGCAGTCAAGCCTTATCATCAGTTCTTCGAACGTCAGACCAGCCGCGCCGCGTATATCGGCGATGTAGAATTCGGAGCCCTCGAAATTGAATATTTCCCGGAACGCCTCGGAAAGACCCGTCTGCGTGCACGAATGCGCGACCATCTTCGCCATTATGTTGTTCGTCTGAAGGGTCAATATGTTGTTGTCCTTCGCAAGAGAAGGCGGGAAACGGTATTCGTTCTTTGAGATTATCGCGTTCACCCCTATGCCGGAAACGCCCTTTTCTTTCAGAAGCGTGGAAACGGCGAGCACCGATTTTATCGTTCTCATATCGTCCGTCGGACTGATTATAACGGTCCGGCACGTTTCGATCGAGCATTTTTCAAGAGACGCGGGGTCGGTGATGTCGACGGTCCTGCAGATTATCCTCACGTTCTTCGGTATTTCAAGGTTTTCCTTGATATTCTGCTCGATCTCCTCGCGGTCCGTGTCCTCAGCCACAACGATGCGCACGGGCTTGCCCGACGCCGCAAGGATGAGCTGACGGATCAGCGTATACTCTCCCGGGCTGAAGCCGAGAACGATTATATGGTCCTTTTCAAGCACCATAGAGTTGCCTCTTTTGAGGTTGTCTATCTTTTCCTCGATCGCGCTCGTGATAATACCTATCAGCACGCTTGTGAACAGAACGCCGGCGATCGCCGTCACGGACATGAGTATGACGTAACCGGGACTGCCGTCCTCAAACGAAGGCATCCAGGCGTTGATCACGGTGGCGATGCTGTCCCAGAAGACGGACGCCGTTTCGCCCTCCTCGTTGAAGCCGAAAGCGATTATCAGCGCGGCGATCACGACCGCAAGCAGCAGCGAAGCTATTATCAGGATGCGGATCAGACCGAGGGAGCCTCCGGTCATACGGTTGTCGAACCAGTAGCTGAAACGGTCCTTCAGCGAAAATTTCGTCTTGTCCCTTCCGTTTTTGCTCATTATCTTTCCTCCTGCTTTTTTTGACTGTGCGGATCGATTCAAAGTGTCGGGAAAGCTTTCGTTTTACGCTTTTTTCTTTTTGGAGAGCACGACCGCAACTATAACGCCGCCGATCACCGCAGCGGCGGCGACGGCTGAAACGATTATCACCGCCGGATTCACGCCCTTGACCCCGGTTTCCTGATCATTGCCGTCCGTCGCTGCGTCGGGCTCGGTTACGGTATCCGTTACGGACTCCGTGTCCGTGACCTCGCCGCCCTTGACCGTCACGGTGACGGGACGCGTGTAAAGCGTGTAGGAGTTTTTAGAGTTGATCTTGTGGGTGTATTCGAGCGCGTACGTGTACGTGCCGGGTCCCGGGAACGAAAGCTCGGTCCCGTTGACTGTTATATCGCCTTCAAGCGGTATGACGCGGACCTTTTCCGACGCGTCCGCCTCTTTTCTTTCATACGTGAGAGCCGTCGCTTTTACCGTATAGGTCTCGCCCTCGTTTATTTCCGCCGTGTATTCCGGCGCCGAGAGAATCTTCACGAATTTCGCGGGGATCGTGCAGTTGTTCGTCGTCAGACCGTTGTAGCCGGACATGAAGAAGTCAATGTAAACGTTTTTGTCGTCTATCGTCCACGGCCACGTGGTCAGCCCGCGCATGTTGGCTGCGGCGGCGAATTCCTTTGTGTGACCGGAAAAGTTCGGATTGTAGGTCGAGCTCATTTTCTGCACCTTTGAAAGCACGGCTTTCGCCTGCTTGTTCGCGGTATCGCCCGAGACGAGAGGATTGCAGAGATAACCGGCGGACATCTCCGGAAAGATCTGTTTCAGGTTGTTGATCTGTCCCTGATGGAACGTGATGACGGAAACCTGATCCTCAACGCCGTATTCGCCGATCAGAGACCAGAGCTTTTCAACGAGGTTTTTGTTCGTGCTCTTGATCTCGATGAACAGCAGCATATCCTTGCCCTTGATCGCCTTGAAATAATCCTCGAGGAAGGGCACGCGGCATTCGGTAAAGCCTTTCTTGTTCGGGAACTGCTTGTTCACGAGAAGCTCGCGCAGCTGCTCGGACGTTGATCTTTCCATATTGAGATCGGCGCTCGCGGTCCTGCCGGTCGTTCCGTCGTGCATGACCATAAGCTCGCCGTCGGCGGTTATGTATATATCGTTTTCAACGCAGTCCGCGCCGAGCTCGTACGCGAGGAGGGAGCCCTCCACCGTGTTTTCCGGCGCCTGCTGCGGTATGCCTCTGTGACCTATGTTCAAGGGAGATCTGAAAAGCTTGTCGCCGGACATATACTCGTTCAGCACTTTGTACATCAGAGCCGTGTTGTCCGTCACGGCGCCGTGACCGCCGGAGGCGGCGATCGAGAACGCCTGCGTTATCCCTGTCACGGGAGACGGAGAACTGACCCATACGGAGATAAGTCTGTCGTACAGATATTTCACGTTTTCCTTGAGAGCGACGTTTTCGGGTATCACCGCGACCGACGCGAACGCGGCGTTCGTACGCTGCCTGATCTTCAGAAGCTCTTTATCCGAAAGCGCGGTCTTGCCCTTCAGCTCTTCCGTGAAGTCGAGCACGCCGCGGCAGAGATCGCATTTTTTTCTGCATCCGAGTACGAGCTCGTCCTTGTCGCTCATCACGAACACGTCGGACATGCCGTTCTCGTCAAGATAACGGCAGACGGCGTCCGCGGACTCCGCGTCCTTTACGTAAAACGTCGGCATTATGACTCCGCCGAGCAGGGCGACGGCTTCGTCGAGGCGGGCGAAGGCTTTGCCGTCGGCGTCGGTGACGTTGAGCGACGGGTCGACTCTGAATATCGCGTTGGCGGGGACCGTTTCGGACGAGGCGAGCCCCTCAAGCTGAGCTCTGCCGTTCACGTATTCCGACAGCGTGTAGCCGCCTATCACACCGAGCGCGGACTGTGCGATCTCGGTGAATCTGACGGTTGACGCCGCCGTCGAACGCAGGTACGTGACCTTTATATCGTCTACCTTCAGTATGCAGAAGTTCGCGGTGAGACCGACGGCGCCGGTCTCGTAAAGCGTTGCGTCCGTGCAGTCAACGCCTTTTTCGCCGTTTATCGTGTGGATCGCGCGCTCATCCCTCACCGTGACCTTTACCTCGTCAAGCGTACCTTCGCTGAATTTGTGGTCCTTGACGGAGCCGGTCGACGTGACGTTCCAGGTGTTCTGCTCAGTTCTGTACGCGAACTCCACGCCGTTTGACGGCGTGCTGTCGTAACGGAAGCACATATGCATGTATGGATAGCCGTTTCCGGACGGATTCTGGAGCCGGTACATGATCGAAGCCCAGCGTCCCGCGTCGCGCGGCTGAAGTATCGTCGCGTGGATGGTTATTTCATAGTTGCCGTATTTGTCAAGCTCCTCCGGCAGAAGCACCTTCGTGAACTCGCGGCCCGTCGCGTCAAGATAAAGAAAGCCGTCTTCAACGTATACCTTCCCCTCGTGTCCTTTGGGGATACGGAAGCCGTCCGGCAGTCCGCCGGAAAAATCCGTCTCGTAAAGCACGGCGCCGTTTTCCGGCTCGTTTGTCTGCGATTCCGCGCTGATCTGACCGGTAAAGCAAAGGCAGATCATAAGCGCGGCGATAAATGCGCACAGTAGTTTTTTCATTTTTTTCCCTTCCTGTCTTTTTTATCCGAAACAAGCAGTATCAAAGCCGCGGCGGCGAACAGAGCCGCGGATACGACCATGGCGACGGCTTCCGGCGGAAGCTGAAATCGCCCGCCGGATGACAAATAAGTGAAAAGGTCCGTCGGCGCCTCCGTCACCGGCGCCGCACCCTGAAAAAGCGGGATCATGACTCTTTGCCCTCCAGAAAATAAGTCGCCTCCATGTCAGCCGTGGAAAGGGCGAAGGCGAGAGGGTACAGCTCGAACGCCGAGCCGACGTTCCGCGCGTCCTCCGTCCCGGCGAAGCCCATGTGGTATCTTATGGCGAACGCCTCCTCGCGCGTAAGCTTCATAAAGCCGGAGATTATATATACGGATTTTTCACCGTGCCCGTAGGGCATCCTGTCCCTGAACTCGTAAAAGGGAACTTTTTCCCATACGCCCGTCGCTTCATTTTTTTTGTTGCGGTAGCTTATCTGATAGCAGTCCGCTTTGCACACGTCGTGGAGCAGAGCGCATATCGCCGCCGTCTCCTCGCTAACGTTTATGCCGTACGTTTCCTTTACGCGCGGACGGTCAAGGTAATCGCAAAGGCAGCGGTAAACGTTCAGACTGTGCTCGCAGAGCCCGCCCTCGCACGACAGATGGAACACGGTCGACGCGGGAGAGGTGAAGAAATCGGATTTGCTTGTAAGATAATCGAGCAGCCTGTCTGCCCCCTCACGCTTTATTTTTTCGTTGTATATGCTTATGAACTCGTTTTTGTTATCGGAAATCGACATATCACACCTCCGTCTTTGAACACATTGTATCATACCGGACGGCAAAAATCAAGACAAATCATCCGATTATTATAAATAATCCGTCAAAAACACAAAAAAACAAAAAAATAAGTATTGATTTTCCGCCGCCTTTAGTATATAATGTAAAATTGAAGTAATATAGTCAACAGAGGTGCGCAAAATGAAAAAGATTACAAAAGCAGTCATCCCCGCGGCGGGACTCGGGACCCGCATGCTTCCGATATCGAGGACCGTGCCGAAGGAGATCCTGCCGATCGTCGACCGTCCTTCCATGGAATATCTCGTGCGTGAGGCGGTGGAATCCGGGATCACCGACATTCTCATCATAACCGGCAGAAACAAGGAAGTGATCGAAAACTATTTCGATTATTCAATAGAATACAAGGACACGCTCGAAGCGAAGGGCAAAATCGCCGAGCTTGAGGATATGCGCCGCGTATGCTCGCTCGCAAACGTTTATTTCCTGCGCCAGAAGGAGGCGAAGGGACTCGGACACGCGGTGCTCTGCGCCGAAAAATTCATCGGCGACGAGCCGTTCGCGGTCCTTTACGGAGACGACGTCATGGTCGCCGAAAAGCCCGTGACGAAGCAGCTTTGCGAAGCGTATGAAAAATACGGGAAAGCCGTCGTCGGCGTATGCGAGGTCCCGTACGAGGATCTTAAAAAATACTGCTCGATGAAGGTCGAACCGATCTGCGAGCGCACGTATATGACGACGGATATGGTCGAGAAGCCTCAGACGAAGGAGGAGATGTTCTCCAACCTTTCGATCCTCGGCAGAGTCGTGCTTACGCCCGATATCTTCGATATACTCAAAAACACGCCCTACGGACGCGGCGGAGAGCTGCAGCTCACCGACGCGATGAAGCAGCTTGCAAGGACCGTCGGCGTCATCTCGTACGAATACGAGGGCAGAAGATACGATATGGGCTCGAAGCTCGGATTTTTAAAGGCGAACGTCGAAATGGCGCTGCAGCATCCGGAGCTGAAGGACAGCTTCGGAGCGTATCTGAAGGAGCTCGTCAAAACGCTTTAAAATAAATGACTGAAAGGTGAGACCGTGATGGAAAGAGTATCGAAAACGAATTATTATCTCGACATCGCACAGACCGTACTCGAAAGGAGCACGTGCCTCTGCCGCAGATTCGGCGCGATCATCGTTAAAAACGATTCGATAGTGTCAACGGGCTATAACGGCGCGCCGCGCGGAAGAAAAAACTGCACTGATATAGGTCACTGCGTCTGCAACAGAGCCGGCGGCGGCGAAAGCTCGGAGGCTTGCCGTGCCGTCCATGCAGAGATGAACTGCATCATTTCCGCGACGCGTGAGCAGATGCTCGATTCCACGATGTATCTTTGCGGAGTGGACGCGGCGACGGGACAGATAATCGAGGACGCGAACAGCTGCCGCACCTGCAGAAGGATGATAATAAACGCCGGTATTTCGCGCGTTGTCATCAGAACGTCGCCGACGTGCTTCGTCAGCTACAACGTGCGCGACTGGGTGCTCAACGACGACAGTATAGGATACCTTTCGTGACAGTAACGAAAATGGGACCGGCGCACGTGCCGGCAGCCGCGCGTCTCGAGCGGCTGTGCTTTTCCGCGCCCTGGAGCGAGCGGGAGCTTTTGTCCGCGCTTGAAATGCCGGGTTCCGTTTATTTCGCCGCCCTGGAGGGGGACGAGCTTTGCGGCTACGCCGGTATGTATACTGCGGCGGAGCTCGGGGAGATAAACAACATAGCCGTAGATCCCGAATACAGGAGACGAGGCGTCGCCACCGCGCTTCTTTCCGCGCTCTGCGCGCACGCAAGAAAGGCGGGGCTTTCAAAGCTGACGCTCGAGGTAAGGGCGTCGAACTTTGCGGCGCTTTCTCTGTACGGAAAAAACGGATTTTACCGCGTCGGTCAAAGACGCGGTTATTACACGGCGCCGAAGGAAGACGCCGTACTTCTTGATAAGGACTTATAATGCTGTATCTTGCTTTTGAATCCTCGTGTGACGAGACGGCGGTCGCCGTTGTTTCGTCGCCCGAAGGTAAGGATGAATTCACGGTGCTGTCAAACGAGATCGCGTCTCAGGTCGACGTCCACGCCAAATACGGCGGCGTCGTGCCGGAAATAGCGTCACGCGCGCATATCGAGGCGATCTCGGCGCTTACGTACAAAGCCCTGTCGGACGCCGGCGTCACCGCCGCGGATATCGACCGCGTCGCCGTGACGACCGAGCCCGGTTTGATCGGCGCGCTTCTTGTCGGCGTGAATTTCGCCAAGAGCTTCGCTTATTCAAACAACAAACCTATCCTCGGCGTCAACCACATAAAGGGTCACGTCGCGGCGAATTACGTTTCGGGACCGGTGAAGACGCCTTTTATCGCCTTCGTCGCGTCGGGCGGACATACGTCCATAATAAAAGCCTCGTCGCACACGGATTTCGAGACGGTAGGACGCACGCTTGACGACGCCGTCGGCGAGGCTTTCGACAAAATAGGCCGCCGTATGGGTTTGAATTACCCGTGCGGCGCCGCAATGGACAGGCTCGCCTCCGAGGGCGATCCCGAAGCTTTTAAGCTGCCCGCGGTACATATGAAGGACGGGTCTTTCAATTTTTCGCTGTCCGGGCTCAAAACTCACGTCATAAATATGCTCAACACGGCGGAGATGAAGGGGGAGAGCGTCGATATCAGAGACGTCTGCGCCTCAGTCACCGCTGTGATCTGCGATTCCGTCGTCCGCCAGCTCAACGAATGCGTGAAGCGGTACAAGGTCGACACCCTGCTCGCCGCCGGCGGCGTTCTTGCAAACTCTCACCTCAGAGCCGCGCTCACCGAATTTTGCAGGAAAAAAGGACTTGACCTGCGTATCCCGCCGATATCGCTCTGCGGAGACAACGGCGTGATGATCGCCGCGGCGGCGAAATATGAATACGAAAAAGGCAGATATTCCGATATGAGCCTTGACGGCAGACCGTCGTCAAAAGACGACTGGAAAAGCTATTGAGCGGAAATCGCTGTCAAGTCTTTTTTTGAAAAAAGTCGAATTTAGTTGAAAATCCACAAAACCGCACGGCATTTTTCGGTCAGTTTTACTCATCTTATTTGTTAACAAAAAAATAAGAAGTTGAGCCGTCCGAAACCGTTTATGCATTCGTTCCGGCGCCGTTTTCGCCGTTTTTTGCGAATAAAACCCGCGCACTAAAATTCCACAGGAAAAACTACGTTATTTTGTAAACGCCGCGTTAAATCAAGGCTTTAAAGCTCCCGACGAGCCGGAAAAACGGTGGAATTTGTGGAATAAGATGTGGAATTTGTGGATTGCCGGGTGGATAAGAATTCAGAATTTATGCGTTTTCAACTCGATTATTCAGACTTATTATATGAAAAAACATAGCAAAAAACGCAAAATTCAAGTTATAAACTCACAATAGAGAAAAAGTTAATTAAATGTTAAATCGGAGGAGACATGGAAACACTGAAGAGCAAGTACGGCGATTACGTCGAATCAGCTGTCGAAAAGTACAGGGAACTGCTGTACAGCCAGCTTGAACGCGCCGATGAGATAAAGAAGGTAAAGGATTTTACGGATTATAAAAGCCTTGACCGCATAATCATAGGCGTCTGCGGCGGCGACGGTATCGGTCCGACAATAACCGACGCCGCGGAGCATATTCTGCGCCGCCTTCTTGCAAAAGACGTGGAGAAAGGCAAGATAGAATTCAGGCGGATCGACGGGCTGACGATCGAAAACAGAGTCGCCTGCGGAAAGGCGATACCCGACGACGTGCTCGAACAGCTCAGACAGTGCCACGTCATACTCAAGGGTCCGACGACGACGCCCCACAAGGGCGACGGCTTGCCGAATATCGAGAGCGCAAACGTGATGATGAGAAAAAAGCTTGACCTGTTCGCAAACGTCCGCCCCGTTAAGGTCCCGTCCGAGGGCATAGACTGGACGTTTTTCCGCGAAAATACCGAGGGCGGCTACGCCGTAGGCTCGCAGGGCGTGAACGTGAACGACGATCTGGCGCTCGATTTCTGCGTCACGACAACGGAGGGGACCGAGCGCATCGCGCGGCTCGCCTACGAATTCGCACGTAAAAACAACAAGGACCGCGTCTCTATCGTCACAAAAGCGAACGTGATAAAGACGACGGACGGAAAATTCCTTGAAATATGCAAACGCATCGGAGAGGAATACCCCGAGATAACGACGGACGAATGGTTCATAGACATCATGACCGCGAAGCTCGTCGATACGAAGCGCAGACGTGATTTCCGCGTCTTCATACTGCCGAACCTCTACGGCGACATAATCACGGACGAGGCGGCTGAATTCCAGGGCGGCGTAGGCACCGCCGGCTCCGCCAACATAGGCAAAAGATACGCGATGTTCGAGGCGATACACGGCTCAGCGCCGAGAATGGTAGCCGAGGGCAGGGCGCAGTACGCGGATCCGTGCTCCATGCTCCGCGCCGCGGCGATGCTTCTGTCGCATATCGGCAGGCAAAAGGAGTCGGACAGACTTACGCGCGCGCTCGATATCTGTATGTTTGAGGAAAAGCGCATCACCGTCACCGGTCGTGATACCGGCGCGACGTGCCGTGAATTCGCGGAATACGTGGAAGAAAAGCTGTAATGAGAAAAAAAGAACCTGAAGATACGGGCTTCGACATAAATTCCATCCCGGGAATAGCGGGCAGATCGCCGAAGAACAGCTGCGAAATGCCGCAGGCGCTGATCAACAGACTGCCGGTTTATTTCAGATGCCTGCGCGATCTGATCAACCGGGACGTTCTCAAGGTCTCGTCACAGGAGCTGTCGGACATCTGCGGAGTGAGCCCGTCGCAGCTGCGGCAGGATATGAAGTATTTCGGCGGACTCGGTCAGCGCGGATACGGCTATAACGTGATGAGGCTTTACAACAGCATAAGCGAAACGCTCGGCGTCGGACGGAAATACTCAGCCGTCATAATCGGAGCCGGAAGACTCGGAGAGGCGCTGTACGAAAGCCGGCTTTTCGAGCAGCGCGGCGTCTGGGTAAAGGGCGTTTTTGACGTTTCCCGTGAAAAAACGGGAAAGGAATTCGGCGCCGTCACGGTGCGCGGCACGGAGGAGCTTTGCGATTTCTGCCGCGAAAACAGGATAGACATAGCCGTAATATGCTTCCCGTGTCTTGAAAAAGAGGAAGTGACCGGACTGCTCAAAGACTGCGGCGTGTCCGGAGTATGGAACTTCTCACAGGTCAGGCTTGACGGAGAAGAGCTCGGCGTGCCGGTGGAGAACATCTGCACGGGGGACTCTCTCATGATGCTCACGTACGAAATGTCAGTCAGGGATAACAGGAAAGATGAAAATAAAGCTTAATTACATAGACGGGATAATAAACGTCCCGTCGGAGTCCGTTCTGCCGAATATCGGAGAAATGGACGCGGACGAGCTTCGCGTGCTTCTGTACGTCTGCTCGGATCCGTCGTTCCGCGAAGATACGGACAGCAGAAAAGCAAACGCAATAAAAACGCTCGATATGCAGTGGGCGGCGATCGAAAAAGCGCTTTCGTCGCTTTCGTCGTACGGGATCCTGCGATCCGACGAGGTCGAGGCTGAGGATCAGCCTCAGCACAAGGCTAAAAAGCAGAAAGCGAGCGTCCGCGCCGACAGTCCGCTTTATACGAAGGATGAGACCGCCGGGATCATAGACCGCAACGAGGATCTTCACAAGATAATCAACGATGACGTTCCGCGTCTCACCGGGCGCGCCGTCACGCAGAACGAGGCGCTTATACTCGTGTCGCTTTACGATTATCTTCACCTTCCGTCGGAGAGCATAATAAAGCTCGTCGATTTCTGCCGCACGAACGGCGTCGTGTCGTTCCGCGTGGTCGAGAGGACGGCGTACAGCCTTTTTGACGAGGACATAACTACGCCCGAGGCGATAGAGGAGTTTATAATCCGGCAGCGGAAAAAGGACGAGATGACGTCTCATATAAGGGATCTGTTCGGAATAGGCAGCCGTTCGCTGATCTCACGCGAAAAGAATCAGATCAAGAACTGGATAGAGGTATACGGCTACGGTCAGGATATGATAGACCTCGCGTACGAGACTACCATCAAGAGTATAAACGAGCCCTCGCTCGACTACGCCGGCGCCGTTATGAAACGCTGGTTCGAAAACGGCTGCCGCACGCCGCAGGACGTGGAAAACGCTGATTCCGCACAGACGCCCGTGCCGAAGATCAAAAAAACGCGCGGCAAAAAAGCCGAAGCGGAGAGCTTCGACGCGGATGATTTCATGGACCTTGCGATGAAACGCAGCTATAAAGAGTAACAGGAGACGTGTGATATGGCTTTTTACCGTGAAGATTACGTTCTTGTAAAGAAGAAATTCGAAGAGAAGAGAAATAAAGCGAAGGAACAGGCTCTCGCCCGCCGCGAATATCTGTGCGAACAGATACCCGGGATGAGGCAGATCTGCGATACGATAGAATCAGCCGGCCCGCGCGCGTACCGCGCGGCGCTGCTCGGCCGGGAGGGCTTTGACGAGCGCTTCGCCGAGATCAGGCGTCAGACGGAGGAGCTTGTCGAAAAACAGGCGGAGATACTGGCGGAGAACGGCTTCCCGAAGGATTATTTTGACGTCAAATACGAATGCCCCGTCTGCCGGGACGAGGGAAACGTCGACGGCAGGATGTGCGAATGCATGAGAGCCGAGCTCATAAAAGCCGGTTACGTTTCATCCGGAATATCGGGACTCTGCGGCAGGATGAGCTTTGAAACGTTCGATACGTCGTATTATTCCGGCGAGGACCGCCGCAACGCGGAGCTTATACTTGACAGATGCCGCCGCTACGCGAAGGAATTCCACGGCAAGGGCTCCGGCTCCATGATCTTCATGGGCGGGACGGGGCTCGGCAAGACTCATATGTCGGTCGCCGTGGCGAAAGCCGTCGTGGAAGCCGGTTACAGCGTTTACTACCGCACGGCGGAGGAGCTTTTCGCCGATTTCCGCGCGGAGAGGTTCCGCCGCTTCGACGACAACTCGCCCGTAAGGACGGACAGATACGCCGAGTGCGAGCTGCTTGTAATAGACGATCTCGGTACCGAGACGTCGGGACGCGACGTCACCTCGTTTTTATACAGTCTGCTCAATATGCGCATTAACTCAGGCATGCCCACGCTGATCAGCACGAATCTGTCGCATAAGGATATGATATCGGTATACGACGAGCGCATCGCCTCGCGCCTGCTCGGAGAATTTCTGCCGTACCGCTTCACCGGTACGGACGTGAGGATGCAGAAGCTGAAGGAATGACTGAAAGGATCCGCCGCTTGTCACGGCGGATCCTTTCAGTCCCGGTCCGCCGTGACAGTCCTGCGCCTTCTGACGTCCGGTGCGAAAAAGCGCAATACGCCGCCGTCGTCATAGTACGAGTACGGAAGATCCCCAGACCTGACAGTCCCGCCCGCGGAGCGCAGGGCTGAAACGAGCCGCTTTTTTTCTCCGCGGCTTATCTTCAGCGGAGAAAGCATACCTTGACTGTCGAAGGTAACGGCAAACGGCGCGTATACGCGCCTGTTTTCAAAACGTATCTCGGATTCGAACAGCACTGACGGCGGATCCGCGTTTTTAACGGCGCATGAAAGGCGGCTGTATACCGAACCGTCTCTTTGCCGCCGCTTTACGTATTCGCCGACTATCCTCGATATCACGCCGTCCGCGCGGCGGATACCGGTCACGGGATAAGCGACGCTTATCTTCTTGCCGTCCTTTTTTACTGTCTGCCTTTTGATCTCCATATCCGCGGCTCCGTTCCGGTTTGTTGTGTATTGAGGTTGACAAAAACGTGTCGTCATGATATAATATATTCATAAATCCCGGAAAAGGAACTGTTTGAAATGAAAAATCTGATCAGAATCTTATGTGTGGCGATCGCAGTCCTGATGACGGCGCCGTCCGCGGCGGGACTGCTCGCCGCCGCGCCTTCTCAGACGGCTCCGGCGACGCATCTGCCAGCGCGGGTCAAACCGACGCTTGTCACCACAAGTCTTGATTTTACGGATCAGACGATGAGCGCGTACGTGAGGAACGGCGCTCTCGCCGTCGGAAGCCGCGCGACGATGGATATATCCGACAAAACGCTCCGCAACGCGGGCTCGCTTCCGATGTCGTTCGGCTCCGCCGTGTACGTCGGCGACGATTACGGCGATTCCGAGGGCTACGTCAAATTCGATATGCGTATCGTCTCCGGCACCGTGAGCCTCGGCATGCGCAACACCCGCGCCGGAAAATACACGGACGGCCGCGGCATCTGGTTCTCGTTTTCGCCGGACGGAGTTATGACCGTCAAAGAAAACGACACGGGCGCGACCGCGACTGTCGATACCGGCGCCGATATGACCGCCGTGACGGCGATAAGAGCCGACGAGCTGCTTGACCGTATAGTCATAAGCGTCAACGGAAAGGCTGTCGCCGAGGCGTCAACCGCGGACGGAACGTTCATTCTCAGATCCGCGGATAAAGAGACGCTCTGCAAAGAAAGCGGCTGCGAGCTTTACAGATCCGGTTATTTCACCGTCGTCATAGACGGTGACACGGACGGATACGTCGACAATATCGAATTCACGAATTACAGCGTGGATCAGAGCATGCCGGACGCGTCTTACCGCCCGATAGATTATTCAACCTGGACGGCGACGGACGACCTGCAAAGGACCGTCGCGGACAACTCCGCAACCGGAGATCCGAGGCGGGAAAAGGCGGTGGGCCTGTTCTACTTCCTCTGCTGGGTCGGCGCCGGTCAGACCGTGCAGGACAACACGAAGATTTACCTTGAAGGCGGCGCCAAAGGGCTGAAAAAATATCTGCAGGAAAAAGGCGGCGAGGCGTACTGGGCGGAGCCGTATTTCGGATATTATCTGAACACCGATACGTGGGTATACAGAAAGCACGCGTATATGCTCGAGGCGGCGGGCGTCGACTTCATCTTCCTCGACGTCTCGAACGGCGTAACGTTCGACAACGGTCATAAAGCTCTGTTCGACACGTGGCTGAAGATCAGACGCGAGGGCGGTATGACTCCGCAGATCTGCTTCTTCTGCGGCGACAATCCTCAGATCTTTGACACGGATATCTCCCATATCAGCAAAACGGTCTATTCGGAGCTGAATTACGATAAATACAAAGAGCTGTTCTATATGTGGGACGGCAAGCCGCTTATCTTCGGCAACGCGTCCGGCGTGAACGAACAGAGCAAAGAATTCCTCAAAAACTTCACCGTCCGCGGAAACTGGGCGTGGTGCGACAAGGACGGCTACTGGAGCTGGCTGCAGGAATACACGTACGACGAAAAAAGCGGCAAATACGGGCTTGTCAACGGCGGCTTTGGCAGAGACTCCTCCGGAAAGTTCGAGGAGCTTGCCGTCTCGCTCGGACACCATCCGTCGACGAGCAAGGGCAGAAGCTTCGTATACGGCAGCGAACCGAACACAAAGAAGAACGACTTCAACTTCTCGCTTGAGGGCGTCGGAGAGGGCAAGTGCTTCGAATCTCAGTTCAAAGCCGCGATGAGCTTCGACCCCTCGGTCATGCTCATAACCGGCTGGAACGAATGGATCGCCGGCTGCCCGCACGACGCGCAGTACAGATTCTTCGCACAGACCTCGGTCAAAGGGTACATCTATATAGACCAGTTCAACCCGGAATTCTCACGTGACGCGGAGCCGATGAGACTTCGCGACGGCGTCGGCTTCGGCGACAACTACTATTATCAGATGTGCGATTACATAAGAAAATTCAAGGGCATAGACAAAGCGCCGGAGGCGACGGGACAGCAGAGCATAAAGCTTGACGACCTGTCGACCTGGGACGGCGTAGGTCCTCTGTACATGGACAACACGGGCGACGCGGAGCTGCGCAACAGCGTCTGTTACGACAGCAGCATCAGATACGTGAACGGCAGCGGCAGAAACGACGTGGAATCCGCCAAGGTCAGCCAGGACGCGGAATACCTTTACTTCCTCGTAAAATGCACCGCGGATATCGAATTCGCCGACGGACAGAACTGGATGAACCTGTTCATCAACACCGACAACGACGCGGCGACCGGCTGGGAAGGCTACGACTTCGTGATCAACCGCAGCAGAGACGAAAAGACCGTTTCGGTCGAACGCTTCGGCGACGGATTTTTGTCAAAAAAGACGGGTGACGCAGATTATTTCATATCCGGCGAATATATGACGGTCAGGGTGCCGAAAAATACGCTCGGCGTATCGGAGCTGAAGAATTTCACGTTCAAATGGGCTGATAATTCTACCGTCACGGGCAACGTAATGGAATTCATGGATCTGGGCGACGCCGCGCCGAACGACAGATACGCGTTCATCTACGTCGGCGGAAACGGCGCCACGGTGGAATACGGTGACGGCGCTGACGAAAGCACCGCCGATGATACGGAAACTCAGACGGCGGAAGAAAACGAAAACGGCGAAGAGTCGCTCGCCGGATTCACGGCTGCCGTGTGCGCCGTGTCCGCGGTGCTGATAGCGGCTGCTGCCGTCGTGATCGTGAAGATCAAGAGAAAATAAGGAGGCGGTAAAGATGAAAAAATCAAGATTCTGCATTGTTTTCCTTCTCTGCGCCGCGCTTTGCGTCACCGCTTCATCCCTGAACGTGATGAAGGAGGACTTCGATTCGTACTTTGCGGGGACCGATCCCCTTGAGGTCGAAGAGCTGTACGGATATTTCGAATGGCACAACGCGACAAACGAAAGCTCCCTTGAGCTCGTTGAGGATAACGGCGGCACGGCTCTGAAGCTTGCCGGCTACAGCGAGCTTTACACGATAGACTACATCCCTGCGGAATACGTTTTCTCGCTCCGTATCAAGCCGAAAAAAGACAACGGGATGATAAACGTCTTCGTCCGCGGCGATATGCCGGGCGGACTCGTAAAGCAGAACCCGAGAAACGCGGGGATCATGCAGTCGTTCTACTACTTTGAGTGGGACTGGTACGCCGAAAACGGCGGCAGTCACGGCGGCTCGAGCACCGGCGGCTCCGGTCTGGCGATATCGCTTACCAAAAACGGCTTCACGATGAGGATCAAGAAATACGCCCCGGATTCGCTTACGATCACCTCGTCCGTATTCAACGTAAAAGCCGACCTCGATATCGATCTTAACGCGTATAACGACGTGAAGATCACCGACACCGGCAAGCGCATAGACGTTTTCATCAACGGTATGCTCGGCGGCTTCGTCGAGCTTTCGGACGAAAGCACGGTGTACGAATCCGACGGAACGAACACGGCGTATTACAAAAAAGCCACGGTGTACGACGGAGACGGAAAGCTTCTCGGCGAGGTGGAGGACACGCGTCTTCATTACAACGGTTCTCAGATCGCCGTCGCCGGCCGCAACGAGACGTTTTACGCGGACGATATCTGCATCGCCTGCGGCGAGCACGCGATAGAATACAGCAACGGCGAATACACGCCGGAGCCGCCTCAGACCGCGACGGACACCGAAAACCGCGATACCGATCCCGTCACCGCGCCGGAGGAAACAGATCCGGTCACAGACGGCACCTCGGACGAGACGACTGAGCCGGCGGATACGGAAGAAGCAAAACCGTCCGGCGGAGCAGGTAAAAAGACGAAAATAATCATTATCGCCGCGGCAGTCGACGCGGTGATAATAGCCGCTATGGCGGTGTTTATACCGAAAAAAAAGAAATAATATAAACGGAGGCTTTTCAATAAATGTCAGAATTCAAGGATCTCAGGATAGTTGACAACTTCTATCAGACGTCGCTTTTCTTCCCGATGCCCGCCGTGCTCGTCAGCACGATAGCGGACGACGGCGAAACGAACTGCGGTTCATACTCGCTCATCCAGCCGTATTACGTAGCCGGTAAGGATTATTACGCGATGCTTTTGAGCTGCCGCAACTCTTCGAACACGGCGCAGAACATCATAAAGCGTAAAAAATGCGCGATCAATTTCTTCCCGGACGACCCGAAGTACTTCAAGGAAGCCGTAAGACTCGGCTGGCCCGGAGACACGACGGCGGAAAAAATGAAGGATTTCAACATGACGCTGACAGACGGTCTTCGCGCAGAAGCGGATCCCGCCGGATCGTACCCGAAGATAGTCAAGGAATCCTTCCAGGTCATAGAATGCACGTGGATGGATACGCTTGACGGAGCGGAAAACGACGGACCCATGCCCGAGGGCGAGGACCATTACACGCTTGAAAAATACCACGATTTCAACGGTATAACAAGCCCGTACGGCGCTCACTTCATCCTTCGTGTCGACAAGATACTGATGAAGGAAAAATACTATAACGCGATAATAAACGGCGTAAAGGCGTCGGATTTCCCGCCCTGCCCCGTTGATTACGGTTACAGAGATTCCAAAAACTTCTGGTATCACAAGCACAGAAGAATGAGAGCCGAGCTTCTTCCCGTAAGACAGACGACGCTTTCGTCCGTAAGATACGCCGCCGACAGGATAGACCCCGAGGTTCATTTCACGGACGACGCGCTTCAGATGATCGTCAACGTGCCGAGGATCTTCCTCCCCACCGTGCTGCGCGGCTGCGTTGCGTGGGCGAAGGAAAACGGCAGGACCGAAATATCGGCTGCCGAGATGAAGATCATAAACGACAAGAGAAGCAAGGAAAAGAAAAAATAAAACGCCGCTGTGCGGTAAGCGGCGCCGAAACAAAAGCAGACCGGGAATCGGATCCCGGTCTGCTTTGCGTTTTATTTTCTGAACAGATCGAAGAAGCTGCGTTTCTTCGGCTGCATGGAGAGCATCAGCTCGAATTTTTCCTTCATCGCAAAATCGGAGGCGAACGCCGTTTCCGCGTCGAGCTTGAGCTGCTCGAGCTTTCTCGAATTCAGCTTGTGGACGCGGTCCGCCGTGACCTGAAGCTCATCCGCGCCGAGCTCTGTGAATACGAAGCGCAAAAACGTGCAGAAATCGGAATAATCACTGTGCTGTTTTCCCCATTGCAGCCATTCCGCGCAGAACCGGTCGGTGAAGCGCGAGGATTGAGGAGTAGACAGTCTGAACAGGCTGTAAATGTACGGTATCTCCTCCGGCTCCGCGTTCTCGGCGAACAGAGGGAGGACCCAGTCGAGATACGTTTCGGACTCGGCGTCGGAGAATCTCGTTAGGTCTATCTGCTCGGACGACGTGATCGACGACAGATAAGGCTTTGCGTTGTGGTAATCCTTGCGGTTCTGTATACCGGAGGCGCAGACGCCGAACGCGAGCACCAGAAGCTTTCCGGAAAGCTCCTTGCCTCTGATATTGCACTCGTACTCGCCGAGGTCGTTTATTATCTTTTCGGTCTCCTTGCCGGGACGGCTGAACCGCAGACGGGAGATCATGCCGTTGACCACCTCGTCGGATATGTCTATGCAGAGCCTGTCTGACAAAAGTATCCCGAAAATCAGCTCTTCCGCCTCTTTTATATTCTCCGGCTTCTTGCGCTTGTACGCGGCGTAGTATTCCTCAAGCGCCTGCGGCAGATATCTTTGCGCGTAGTCCGACGAGGCGGAGAAATAGTTCGTATAATGCTCGGAGACGAGCGTGGTCGACTGCTTTACGTCGTACGTGACGATCATCTGACGGAGGACCGACCACATCAGATCGTATTTTTCGGCTTCGGCTAAGAAATCGAAAAGCTCGCGTCTGCGGTCTCCGAGGTGAGCCGCCGCCTGCTCGGAAAACGCAGTGGTGAGGTTGACCTGTACGGGGATACCGTCCTTTATCGTGTCGGTAACGGTTTCGAGGTTCTCCTCGACCGTGCAGAAGCGCTTCACGTCGTCGGTGAACAGCGACAGCGCGTGATCGGACGCCGCCTTGTCCGTACCGCAGGCGTAGCGTTCCTTCATCACAGAGGAGAGGAAGCCGCCGAGCTTGTCGGACGGGGACAGGCATTCGTAGCTCGAATCGTGCTTGTGTACGTATTCGCTTATCAGCGACACGATGAAATCCGCCTTCCACTCGACGTGCTGATATCCGGCGACGAAGAGGAGCGCGCTCCTGCTCTTGTCCGACATAAGCTCGTCCGTTATGTCGATCCCGCAGCCGGAGCAGACGGATCTGATCTTTTCAAAGTATCCGTTGAAGGTGCCGGACGTGACGTCGCGCGAGATCATCACTATCGGCACGGAATCAACGGCGAGAGCGCGGAAGCCGTTCTTGATTATCAGAGAGGCGTCGGCATAGACCGCCGCCATATACGAAAGTATCTTCGTAAGGTATGACGGACCGAGGCTCAGTATCGCTTCGCTCACGCAGAGCATTGCTTCAACAAGCAGAAGCTTGCCGCCGTAACGCGCGTGTCTGCCGGA
The DNA here is from genome assembly GCA_902762505.1 of uncultured Ruminococcus sp. Lineage (GTDB taxonomy): Bacteria > Bacillota > Clostridia > Oscillospirales > CAG-272 > UBA1248. The sequence goes on from CACWOQ010000007.1 coordinate 31,344, forward strand.
GTATTCGGCGATCCTGTCGAAAAGCGGCTCGTCAACGGCGCGGAAAGCGTCCGTCGAACCGGCGCTGCAGCAGTTCGAAGCGCGGCACATGAGATAAGCCGGTACGAGCGCCGGGGAGACCTTGTCCGTATCGCAGAACTGCTCAACGTATCCGTGGAAAACGCGGAGCAGATCGTAGTTGTGAAGCATCGTTTCCTCGATAAACGCGAAGAAATCGTCGTCGTCCGCGTATTTGCCGGGGTCGAAGCATTCGCCTGCGGTGAGATCGAAGACGCAGAAGCGCTCGTCCTCGCAAAGGCTCCTGTCGTACGCCGTGTGGTTCGATACGGCGCCGCAGATATCGACGTCCGCGTTTTTCGGATCGTATGAATAAGTGGAATATGATATCTTTTTCGCATATGACAGAGGCAGAACGTATTCGAGCGAGGCGATCCATAAAACGGTGTTTTCCTGCTCGTCACAGATCACTATCCTGCGCCCCGTCTCATCCTTGTGCATGAGCGCCCAGAGCATGGAGCGGAACACGTCGAAGCGGCCCGGCGCCGAGAGGAATTTCATGACCTTGTTTACGGTCACGGTCTGACCCACGGTAAGCGTCGGTGCGCCGACGTAGCCTACGCCGACCGAGGAATCCACCGCCTCGGGCGCGGCTGTTTCAAGGAATGACGGCGAACCTATGAACTCACACGGGTAGACGCCGCAGTCAGTCTCGGAAAACAGCACGGAATGGCTTATATGGTTCATCCCGGGACCGAACGGGTCCTTTCCGAGGCACGCGGCCCTGCTCATCGCACAGTTTCCGTCCGCGTATCTGTACGTGTACGAAACGGGCATGCAGGCTATGATCTTTTCCGTATACTCAGGGATGACCTGGTCAAGCTCCGGCGCCCTGTATTCGGACAGCCTGTCTCCGAATTCGTTGTGACGCGGAAAATCCCGGTCCGAGCTGAGTATCCCGAAGCCGGGACCGCCGCCGTAAAGACCGGTCCTGCGGCTCGTATGTATTATCTGATGAAGACTCATATATGGTAAAACTCCTTTGAATGAAATGAGGGGCATGATCGCGTATAAATGCTGATAATATCTTATTTTATATCATATCACAACAATTATGAAATTTCAAGCCCATTATCAAAATTTACAAATAAAGATACGGATTTTATATACGCGCGGTTGACAGAGCGGGCGGTGCGGTGTATAATAACGTCGTAAGGAGGTGAGACTGTGAGTCTTAAAGATGACTGGAAAAAGACCGGTAAGGATCTCGGCAAATCGTTTGCCGGACTCGGAAAGTCGATTATTAAATCCGTCGAGGCGGGAGCCGACAAGGTGAACGGAGACGAGGGGAAAAACGAAAGCGTCGAAGCCTCCGCCGGGCTGCGCGAAAGCTGGAGCAAGGTGGGACACAGCTTCGGAGAAGCCGGCAAATCTCTCGGAAAAGCCGTGCTTGGCACGGCTAAGACCGTCGGAGACGCGTTTGAAGACGAAAAGCAAGACGGCGGGGAAAAGCAGGAATAACGAAACCCGTGCAAAAAACAGGCTCTGCCTGTTTTTTGTATTTTCACGTAATTACGCGACGGTTCACAAAACGTTTCAATTAACTGCGAAATATCATATTGAAACCGGGACTTAACAGGTGTATAATCAACTTATTAAATATAAATTGATTAAGAAAGGCGAAAAAAATGAGAAAAGAAGTACAGAGCAAAACGCAGAAAACGATAGGAAAGCTTATAAGACTCAATAAGCTCCACCGTGCGGCGATAGAGTCGAGGGTAGAGGAACTCGGAATACACACAAGTCAGCATCTGGCGCTCGTCACCGTGGCGAAAAACGAGGGGAAATGGAACCAGATCAAAGTGGCGGAAGAGCTCGGGATCAGCGCCGCCGCCGTCTCCGTGACGATGAAAAAGCTTGAGAAAACCGGCTTCATAACCCGCCGCGACCAGGATGAAGACGCGCGTCAGAAGGCTCTTTCGCTTACCGCGAAGGGCAGAAAGGTCATAGACAGCACGAAAAAGATCTTTGAAGAGGTGGATTCCGAGATGTGCAGGAACATAAGCGAAGAGGATCTCGACACGCTCGATTCGATAATAACGAGGATGATCGCGAATTTCGACGCGGACCGACAGAACGGCGCGGAGGATAAATGAAAAAATGGTTCAGATATGCAAAGCCGTACGTCCCGTATTTTATACTCGGACCGCTTTGCATGCTTATAGAGGTAGCCGGTGAGGCTGTTATGCCGCGTCTGCTCGGTATACTCATAAACCGGGCGAACGAAGGCTTGCTCACCTCCGGTATGAGCCTCGGGATCATGGCGCTTATGATAGTCATAGCTCTGGTCATGATGGCGGGCGGCGTCGGCGGCGCGTATTTTGCGTCAAAGGCGTCCGTAAACTACGCCGCCGATCTGCGCGCTGACGTGTATTCGAGAATCCAGACGTTTTCCTTTGAGAACATAGACAAATTCTCGACGGGCTCTCTCGTCACGCGTCTGACGAACGACGTCACGCAGATGCAGAACCTGATAAACATGATGATGCGCATGGCGCTCCGCGCTCCCGGTATGATGATCGCGTCGCTTATAATGGCGATAATCCTCAAGCCGAAGCTTTCGGTCGTCTTCGCCGTGAGCATCCCGGTAATGCTTTTGTCGGTGGGCTTTATAATCCTTCGCGGCTTCCCGCTGTTTTCCAAAGTGCAGACAAAGCTCGACGCCCTGAACTCGACGGTGCAAGAAAACGTGACGAACGTCAGAGTCGTTAAGAGCTTCGTGCGCGAGGATCACGAAACGGAGAAATTCCGCCGCGCGAACAGAGAGCTGAAAAACACGGGCATGTCGGCTGCCAAGGTCATGATCTTCATGCAGCCGGTGATGACTCTTATCATGAACGTGACGGTGGTCGTGGTCGTTCTGATCGGCAGCCGCCTCGTCCTCAACCGCGACGGCGGTATGCTCCCGGGCGACCTTACGTCGTTCATTTCATACGTAACGCAGATACTCATGTCGCTTGTGATGGTGACGTTCATGCTCACGTTCTCTTCGCGCGCCATGGCGTCGGCACGCCGTATCAGGGAGGTGCTTGACGAACCTGTCACGCTGAACGACGACGGCGCCGCGTTCAAGGACCTTCACGTTCAGCGCGGAGACGTTGAATTCAGAAACGTCACATTCAGATATTATAAACCGGATGCGGCAAATCCACGCTTGTATCCATGATCCCGCGCTTATACGACTGCGACGGCGGGCAGGTCCTGGTCGACGGGGTCGACGTTAAGGATTATTCGCTCGTCAACCTGCGCGACGGTATAGGCATGGTGCTTCAGAAAAACACGCTTTTCTCCGGAACGATAGCGGAAAACCTCCGCTGGGGAGACGAGCAGGCGGACGATGAGACCGTCCGGCGCATGGCGGAGTACGCTCAGGCGGATAAATTCGTGTCGTCCTTCAAGGACGGATACGAAACGATGCTCGATCAAGGCGGCAACAACGTATCGGGAGGACAGAAGCAGAGGCTCTGCATAGCGCGCGCCCTGCTCAAACAGCCGAAAATCCTGATCCTCGACGACAGTACGAGCGCCGTCGACACGGCGACCGAGGCGATGATAAGACGGGCGTTCCGCGAGGAGCTGCCCGGCAGCACGAAGATAATCATCGCGCAGCGTATCACGTCCGTTATGGAATCGGATATGATCGTCGTCATGAACGACGGCAGGATAACGGGTATCGGCACGCACGAACAGCTGCTTGAAAGCAACGTCGAATACCGTGAAATATATGAATCGCAGATCGGAGGTAACAGCTGATGCCGAGAAACATAGATCAATTGAGAGCTCAGTACAACAGCTCCGCTTCCGATAAGAGGAACCGCGGACCCTCCGGTCCGAGAGGCGGCGGACCGGGCGTCGGAGGCGCCTCGGGCAAACCGAAGGACGCCGGAAAAACGCTTTCAAGACTCGTATCATACGCAAAGGGCTATACCGGCAGGATAATCGCCGTACTCGTATGTATGGTCTTAAGCACGGTGACGTCGCTTATAGGCGGCTATATGCTCGCCCCGGTCATAAACAGGCTGACAGCCGCCGTGGCGCCGGAAACGGCTGAAAAGCTCAGCCTTCTCGAACAGAAGGTCGGCGCGTACGTCGGCGTCCTTTCAAACGGGATCTTCGGTGAAGACAGCGTGCTGAACTATATCTCGTCGGCAATGATAATACTCGGCGCGGTGTATCTCGTCGGCGTTGCGACGACGTACGTTCAGAGCAGACTGATGCTCTCTGTCTCTCAGGGGATAATCGAGCGCATCAGAAACGATCTGTTTGAAAAACTGCAGCGTCTTCCGGTAAGATACTTCGACGGACATCCGACGGGCGAGATCATGTCGAGATTCACGAACGATATAGACAATATCGACGTGATGATAAACAACTCGCTGACGTCTCTGATCTCCGGCGCCGTGACGCTGATCGGCACGCTCGTCTTCATGCTGACGACGAGCTGGATACTTACGCTCATAGTAATAGCGTTCTTCCCGATATTCGCGTTCGGCGGAGCGAAAATAGCGGGACTTTCCCGCAAATACTACGTCAGCCAGCAGGCGGCGCTCGGAGCGGTGAACGGATATATGGAAGAAACCGTCACCGGACAGAAGGTCATAAAGGTATTCAACCACGAGGATGAATGCGTGGAGGAATTCGGACTTCTGAACGACGATATGCGCGACAAGCAGTTCAAAGCCCAGTTCTGGGGCGGCGTTGTCGGTCCGATAATGGGCAACACCTCGCAGATAACGCTCGCCGTGACTATCGGCGTCGGCGGCATACTGATGCTCAACGGTCTGCTCGGAGCAGGCGGACTCACGGTGTTTTCACAGTATGCGAGGCAGTTCTCGATGCCGATAAACCAGATCTCCCAGCAGATGGCGACGGTATTTGCGGCGCTCGCCGGCGCGGAACGCGTTTTCGAGGTGATGGACACGGATCCTGAGACGGCAGACCGCGAAGGCGCCGTCGATCTTGCCGATATGAAGGGCTACGTCGTGCTTGACAACGTCACGTTCGGATACGTTCCCGGCAAAACGGTGCTGAAGCATATAAGCCTTTACGCGAAGCCCGGGCAGAAGATAGCGTTCGTCGGCTCGACGGGCGCCGGAAAGACCACCGTCACGAACCTGCTCAACCGCTTCTATGACATAGAGGAGGGAAGCATAACGATCGACGGCGTGGATATCAGGGACATCAAGCGCGAACAGCTCCGCAAAAATATCGCTATGGTCCTTCAGGATACTCATCTTTTCACCGGCACCGTGATGGAGAATATCAGATACGGACGGCTCGACGCGACGGACGACGAGGTGATCGAGGCGGCGAAAACGGCGTCCGCTCACAGCTTCATAATGCGTCTGTCGGACGGCTACAACACCATGCTCGAGGGAGACGGCGCGAACCTCTCGCAGGGGCAGAGACAGCTTCTGAATATCGCGCGCGCCGCGCTGTCAAAGGCGCCGATACTCGTGCTTGACGAGGCGACGAGCTCGGTCGACACGCGTACCGAGCGTCACATCGAGCACGGCATGGACAGACTCATGAAGAACAGAACGACGTTCGTCATCGCACACCGTCTGTCGACAGTAAGGAACAGCAACGCCATAATGGTGCTTGAAGCGGGCGAGATCATCGAGCGAGGAAGCCATGAGGAGCTGCTCGAGATGAAGGGCAGATACTACGAGCTTTACACCGGCAAAAAGGAACTTGACTGATATGGACGTATACCGCTATGCAAAAATAAAAGACAGGGTCAGCCTGCGTGACGGGAACAGACTGTACGGCTTGATCGACGCGCGTATCAACGCTCTGATCGACGGACTGTTTCTGCGCGTCGACATGACGGCGGTCGTTGACTTTTACAGATACAGGCTGAACAGATTCGCCGCGGGTGAGTTTTTCGGAAAGCTGATGCGCGCCGCGTGTCTGATTTACAGATATACGAAGGACGCGCGGCTCAAGACCGTCATAGACGGCGCCGCGAACGATATAATGAGCCTGCAGGACGGCGACGGCGATATAAGCACCGCGCCGAAAAACGAACAGCCGAACGGCAGCTCCGGCGCCGATCTCTGGGAGAGAAAATACGTTCTGCTCGGGCTGTGGGAATATTATCTTGCCACGGAGGACGAAAGAGTCCTTTCGTGCATGAAGCGCCTTGCGCTTTATACGGCTTCTCAGGTGGGCGAGCCTCCGAAAACTCCCGTCACAAAGACGGGATGGGCGTTCTGCGGGATCGAATCCTCGTCGATACTCGAGCCCGTCGTTAAGCTTTACGCGCTGACGGGAGAAAAAGAACTGCTCGGACTTGCGGATCATATCGTCGCCTCCGGCGCCTGCGGACGCGAGAATATGTTTGAGGCGATACTTGACGGCAAAGACCCGAAGGATATAGGCTCTGACGGCGTCCCGGAGCACAGCATAGCGAAGGCTTACGAGATGATGAGCTGCTTTGAAGGGCTGCTCGAATACTACCGTGTGACAGGGATCGAAAAATACAGACGGTGCGCCGGGATCTTTATCGAAAAGATAAACGCGCAGGAGATCACATATCTCGGCTCCGGCGGAGCGGATAAGCCCTACAATCTCGGTCCCGGGACGGGCGAGCAGTGGAATCATACGTATTTCGAGCAGGCGAACCCGGATATTTCGCTCAGCATGGAAACGTGCGTAACGATAACGTATATGAAGCTTATGCTTCAGTATTACAGACTTACGGGCGACGCTTCGTGCATAGACCGGATAGAGGTCAGTCTGTATAACGCCCTGCTCGGCGCTATGAAGCCGGACGGCTCATTCTTCGATTATTTTCCTAAATTCAACGGAGTAAGGAGCACAAAGGTAAATTTCAGCTACGATATAAACGGCATACCGCTTTCGTGCTGTACCGCAAACGGACCGATGGGGATGGCGATCATACCGTATCTGTCGTATACGTCCGAAAAAGACAGGCTTGACGTCAACCTTTACGTTCCTTCGGAAAACGAGTATTTCACGATGGAAACGGACTATCCTTATTCCGGCGGGGTAAAGCTGACGTCGAAGTTTGACGGCACGCTGAAGGTCGCGCTGCGCATCCCCGGCTTCTGCCGCGGATACAGCCTTTCGCTCGCGTATGAAAAAGACGGCGGATACGCCGTGCTTGACAGGACGGAATGGAAGACCGGCGATACCGTGACGCTCGAAATGAGCATTGAGCCGGTATGCCATCCGTGCCCCGAAAGCGTCAACCCGGCGGCGCGCGGTATGGTGCTGTATACGTACGGTCCGCTCGTGCTGTCAAGAGACAGATCGGTCGATCCGCACTTTGACGAGCCGGTCGCCCCGGCGGATCCGGGATACGCCTCATTCTCCGACGGGAAAATAAAGATCGGAGACGCGGTGTTCGTGCCGTACGCCGCGGCGGGCGCCTCGTGGGATGAAAAAACGGAGTACAGAAGCTGGTTGAAGCTGAAATAAACGGCAAACGCTGATGCCGCAGGTCGTGATCTTTGCGTCAGGCTCGGCAGATATAATAAAAAATCAGTCCCGTAAATCAAAAACGGGACTGATTTTTATTGATTCCAAAACGGCTGTTCTCCGATCGTTTTGATGTGTGACGGCGCTTTTTCCGGCGGCCGGTCGAGGACCGTTCAGACGCGATCCCTGCTCCGGCTTGCCGAAAGAAGCGTTTTTGCATTGTTGTATAAAACGTCTTCCGTTTCTTTATCAGTCAGACGCAGTCTGAAGAACCGCGGCAGCTCCGTATCGGGGAGCTTGACGGGGTAATCGGTACCGAACATCATACGCGACACGCCGAGGCGCGAGATTATCGCGTCCGCCTCCTCCGGCGTCATCGTCCACAGAGCGGACGAGGTGTCGAACCAGATCCTATCACAGCCGCAAAGATATCTGACGGCTTCTTCGTTTGCCTTGTAGCCGCCGAAATGCGCGGCGACGGCGGTCAGACGCGGAAAATCCCTCATGACCTTCACAAGCTTTTCGGGCGCGGAGAATCTGTACTGCGGACGGTCGTCGCCCGTGTGAAAGTATACGGGAAACCTGCCCTCCGCCTCCTCGTAAAGCGGGTAGAGCCGCGGATCGTCTATGTCGACGCCCTGTATATCGGGATGGAGCTTGATGCCGGACAGCCCGTGTTCAAGGCAAAAATCTATCTCGGCTTTCATATCGTCGCAGGGGTGCAGGCCGCCGAAGGCGTACGCCTCGAACCCGTCGGCTCTGCCGCGCTCGAGCGCAGCCGCCGCCGATTCGTTCACGCGGCGTATCTGATGCGCGTTCGTTGCGACGGCGAGTATCAGAAATCCGTTCACCTTGCAGCGCCTGTCCGCCTCCGTCATATCATTATACGTTCCGTCGCCTTCGGGTACGAAATCATAGAATCTGCCGAGCGCGTCTACGGCGCGCCCGGCTATATTGTCCGGGTATATATGAGTGTGTACGTCAAATATCTTCATCGAGCGACCTCATGTAATCGGCGTAGCTGTGAAACGCGATCCCGGAGCCCTCGAGCTCGGGGACCCAGCGCTTGACCCATTCATATGAATAGAAGCCGTCGTAGCCGACCGCGTCAAGCTCGCGCTTGACCTCCTCTACCGGCACGTCGCCGTAGCCCATAAGCGCGTATTTCACGGCGCCGTTTTCTATGTAAGAATCCTTGACGTGGACGTGCTTTACGTATCGTCCGATGTTTTTCGCCGTCTCCGAGGGGGACTCGCGGAAGAATCTGTACGGATGGTGTATATCCCAGATAACGCCCATGTTCGGACGGTCCGCCGCCTCAAGCAGCTTTTTCATATCCGCTGATCTCGCGAGTATCCCGTTCGTCTCTATCAGAAGCGTGACGCCGAACGGAGCCGTCATGTCGCAGAATCTGCCGTATTGCTCCGCAAGCTCCGCGACGGTGCTTTCATACTGCGGCTCGGGCGTTTTCTCGCCCATTATGCGGACGTATTTTACGCCGAGCTTCTGCGCCAGCTCCGCGTACGCCAGTATCTCGAATTCCGCAAGCGGGAGCTGCGAAGGGTCTGACAGATACGCCGCCGTGGTGAAAAGCGGGACAGCGAGTCCTGCCTCGCGCAGCGTCTCTTTTGTTTTTTCAATGTTTTCCGCGCTGAAAATGCTCATTTTCGGCGCGAACATCTCGCGGCCTATACCGCGGATCTCGACGCCGTCGTAGCCGAGGTCGCGCGCGGTCGCGTATATATCTCTCCATTGCCACTCCGGGCAGCCGAGCGTTGAAAAAGACAGTTTCATAATATCCTCCTATGCGGTCACGATAGACGCGGCGTCCTGCAGACCGAGCTTTTCGGTCGCCTCGTCGCGGAGCTTGAATTTCTGTATCTTGCCGGCGGCGTTCATCGGGAACGAATCCGTGATTATTACGTATTTCGGAACCTTGTGGCGCGCCATGTTTGCGCGGACGAGGTCCTTGACGTCCTGCTCCGAAAGCTCCGAGCCTTCGTTTCTGATGACGAAGGCGCATATCTCCTCGCCGTACTGTGCGTCCGGCACGCCGACGACCTGAACGTCGCGCACGCCGTCACAGGTGTAGAGGAAATCCTCTATTTCCTTCGGATATATGTTTTCGCCGCCGCGGATTATCATATCCTTTATACGCCCGGTTATCTTGAAATACCCGTCCGGCATACGGCACGCGAGGTCGCCCGTGTGGAGCCAGCCGTCCTTGTCTATCGCCTGAGCCGTAGCCTCCGGCATCTTGTAATAGCCCTTCATAATGTTGTAGCCGCGGGCGCAGAATTCGCCGTTCTGACCGTCGGGCAGCTCCTCGCCCGTCTCCGGGTCGACGATCTTCGTTTCAACTCCGGGCAGAGCGCGGCCGACGGAATTCACCCTGTGTTCAAGCGTTTCGTCCGTCGTCGTCATCGTACAGCCGGGCGACGCCTCCGTCTGACCGTAGGTGATCGTGATCTGCCGCATCCCCATCTCGTCGATGACGCGCTTCATCATCTCGACCGGGCAGGGCGAGCCCGCCATAATACCGGTGCGGAGATTGAATTTGAATTCGTGAAATCTCGGATGCTGGAGCATCGCTATATACATCGTGGGCACGCCGTGAACCGCGGTGCATTTCTCGGCGTCCAGCGCTTCGAGCACGTCGATCGGGCGGTAGTAGTTTATCGGCACCATGCTGCTGCCGTGGGTAATGCAAGCCATTATCGCAAGCACCAGTCCGAAGCAGTGGAAGAAGGGAACGGGTATGCAGAGCCTGTCCGCCTCGGTGAATTTCATACAGTCGCCGATTGATTTCCCGTTGTTGAGGATATTGCGGTGCGTGAGCATAACGCCCTTCGGGAATCCCGTTGTCCCGGACGTGTACTGTATGTTTACAACGTCGCCCGGGTCGCATTTGGATTTCGCTTCAAGCAGCTCCGCGTCGGTTACGTTATCGGCAAGCGCCATGAATTCGTCCCAGCCGATCATACCGGGCTCGTTCACGTCGCCGTCTATCGTTATTATCCTTTTAAGGCAGGGAAGCCTGCGCGATCTTATGACCCGGTCGCCCGACGAAAGCTCGGGGACGAGCCGCTTCATTATACCGACGTAGTCCGTATCCTTGAAGCCGCGGCACATGACGAGGCAGGCGCTGTCGGATTGCCTGAGAAGATATTCGGCCTCGTAGATCTTGTAGTTTGTGTTTACCGTGACGAACACCGCGCCGATCTTTGACGCGGCGAACAGCGTAATTATCCATTGCGGATAATTCGTCGCCCACATAGCTATGTGGTCGCCTTTTTTGAAGCCGAGCGCGAGCAGGGCTTTCGCAGCGCGGTCGCATTCGGCGTCAAGCTGACCGTACGTGCGCTCGTAATCGAAGCCGCTGTGATATTTCACGGCGGGTTGATCCGGCACGGTCCTTGCCAGATATTCGATCTGACCGCTTATCGTCCTTTCAATCAGTTCCGACATTTTGCCTCCAAAAAACATACCCCGGATATCGTTAAGATATCCGGGGCGAAATATCAGATATTCCGCGGTACCACCCGCATTTATCGCTTTACCGTCTTATAACGGCGTGCCTCTGTAACGGGAGGACCCGGCTGCGCTTAATCGCTTTCGTTTTTGGCGCGGCTGCTCGGGAGCGAGCTTCGACTGACGGGTGATACGCGTTCTCAGCAACACGCGCTCTCTGTCTAACACTCCGTGCGTCTACTTTTCTCCTTCAACGCTTTTATGATGTGATTTTATCACGGCTTGCCCGTGTTGTCAACAGATATTTTGTGAACAATCAGGGACGGACGAACTCCGCGTAGATCGCTTTTATCGTTTTTTCAAAGTCGTTTTCGTCGATACCGATTATGATATTCAGCTCGTCTGAGCCCTGATCTATCATCTTTACGTTGACGTCCGCCTCGGCAACCGCTTTGAACACCTTGGCGGCGGTACCCTTCGATTTGACCATCGCGCGTCCGACGACGGCGATCAGCGCAATGCCCTCTTCAACGCTGACGCTGTCGGGGCACGCCTCCTGCTGTATGCCGTTCAGTATATAGTCGAGTCTGCCGGACAGCTCGCTGCTTTTTACGATGATCGACATGGTGTCGATACCGGACGGCAGATGCTCGAAGCTTATTTTCTTCTTTTCGAGCACGCCGAGCACGCGGCGTCCGAAGCCGACCTCAACGTTCATGAGATCCTTTGAGATGTTTATCGCGGTGAAGCCTTTTCTGCCGGCGATACCGGTTATTATGTTCACCGTGTCGTAATCCGGCGTTTCGGCGACTATCATCGTGCCGCGGTCCTGCGGACGGTCCGTGTTCTTTATGTTTATCGGTATCCCGGCGATCTGTACGGGGAAGATCGCGTCCTCGTGAAGCACCGTCGCGCCCATGTACGAAAGCTCACGCAGCTCGCGGTACGTTATGGTGTTTATCACCTTCGGATTCTCGACTATGCGCGGGTCAGCCATGAGAAAGCCCGAAACGTCGGTCCAGTTCTCGTACAGCTCGGCGGCGGCGGCGCGCGCGACGATGGAGCCGGTTATATCCGAGCCTCCGCGTGAAAAGGTCTTTATCGTGCCGTTCGGCATCGCGCCGTAGAAGCCCGGAAAAACGGCGCGCTCGTGACGCCTGAGCCTTGCGCTCAGCACGTCGTTCGTATATTCGGCGTTGAACGTTCCGTCGTTGTTGAAGAATATGACCTCGCGCGCGTCGATGAAATCGTAGCCGAGATATGCGGCGAGGATCTTTGCGTTAAGATACTCTCCGCGGGAGGCGGCGTAGTCGCGGCCGGTCATATTGTACATGCCGTTTCTTATGCGGGTGAACTCACGGTCGAGATCCACGGGGAGCCCGAGCTCGCTTATTATCGTGTTGTATCTGTCTACGATTTCGTTGAAAAGCACGTCGATATTCTCGCCCGCCTCGGCTTTTTCATAGCAGAGGTAGAACATATCGGTTATCTTGAAATCGCCCTTGAAGCGTTTGCCCGGCGCGGATACGACGACGTATCTGCGGTCCGGCGAGGCTTTGATTATGCTCGCTACCTGTCTGAATTTGTCGGCGTCAGCCATCGACGTGCCGCCGAATTTTGTTACGACTGTTCCCATTTATGTAAGCCCTCTCATTTGTCTTTGTTATCTTTGTGAACTCCGAGCATGAGACGCAGAGCCTCGCTCTCGTCGCCGAACCGCCCGAAGGTGAGTCTGACGTCCCCTTTCTGCCCGCAGAGCAGAAGCTCGCCGTCTCCGTCGCGCTCGGCGGTGAAGAACGACGTACGGAACGGCGCCGCGTCGGCAAGGACGTAGACCGCCCGGCAGTCGCCGGTCTCCTCCGGCTCGGGCATCGTCACGGTGATGCAGACCGTGTCAGCGTCAAGGCGCGCCGCCTCGACCCGGAAGTCTTCTTCTTTATATCCGAATTCCTCTTCCTCCTTCGCGTAAGCCGACGCGCACAGACCGCAGACGAGCCTGCTCTTCTGCATCATCAGAGTCGAAACGAAATCTCCGCCGCGCCGGTCGAGCAGGTAGGGGATCATTATGTGTTCAAAAACGTATCTTGCTCTCATATCATTATATTCCCGTGTGTTATTACAGAACATATGATATCACAAATAACGTGGGTTGTCAATGTATGATTTGAAGTTAGTTTTTGAATTTTGAAGGACAATTCTTGTCAAATTGCAAAAAAAAGCCCGGATTTCACAAAATTCCGTTGACAAGGACATAAGACGGTGGTATTATTTATCTGTGACGTATGACAGACAAATATGAATTGGAAGTTACCCGAATGAGAAAATCAACAAAAATGATCTGTATCCTGCTGTCGGCTGTACTGCTGCTTTGCGGATGTGAAAACGCCGCGCCGGATACCGCGGCGCCCGAGAGCGTGACGACGGCTGAGACGGATATACAGACGGAGGAGCCGGAAAAAGAGGACACGAGGCTTTCCGTCGTGTTTTCCGTAAAAGGCGGCGTATATTCCGAAGCGCAGACGCTTCGGCTTTCGCTTCCGGAAAACGCGCCGGAAGGAGCGTACATAACGTACACGGACGACTGCTCTGAGCCTGACGGAAAAAGCGAAAAATACACAGCGCCTATCACGGTGTGCGACGGCGGAGTCTCCGTCATACGCGCCGCCTGCTTTTCCCCGGACGGCGGGTATCTCGGATATATAAAGACCGCGACGTATATAAACGCGGCGGACGGCAGGTTCGGCACGTACGTCGTCTCCATAGTCACCGAAAAGGATAATCTTTACGGAAAGACCGGTATAATCGACAATCCGCACAATTCCGGCAAGGAATGGGAAAGACCCTGTCACGTCGAGATCATGACGGCGGGCGGCGAACGCGTTATCTCGCAGGACGCCGGCCTCCGCATATTCGGGGGAAGCTCGAGATCGCTGCCGCAGAAATCGTTCCGTCTTATCGCCCGCAAGGACGGTTATTTCGACGAAATGAAGTATAACGGCAAGGGGAGCTTCGAATACCCGTTTTTCGATGGCAGAAAGATCGTAGCCGGGCAGAACGCCGGACAGCCGCTTGAAAAATACGACAGGCTGATCCTCCGAAACGGCGGAAACGATTCTATCCAGGCGACGGCGGCGGATCCCGAGATGATGACGCTTACGCGCGACGCGGCGGCGAACTTTTTTATGGCTGAGACGGCGCCCGAGGTCGCGTGTCAGTACTCGGCTTTCGCGGTCGTATATCTGAACGGAGAATACTACGGCATCCTCGATATGAAAGAGGATATAAACGACGATTACATGAAAAACGTCTACGGCCTTGACAAAAATTCCGTGACCGTTATAAAATCCGAGCTCGATACGAGCCGTCACTGCGACAGGCATGACAACGGCGGTCAGTGCCGTTTCGACGACGTGTGGTTCTATTACGAGGTCGACGAGGGCGAGGATTCCGAGCTTGACGAATATCTGGCTGTATGCCGCGCGGCGCGTAAGGCGCTCTCAGGCGGCAAGGCTGAGACGGAAGCCGGATACGCCGCGCTTTCCGAAGTGCTTGACGTGGACAACTTCATGAAATACTGCGCCGTGAGCCTTTACACCTGCAATACCGACTGGCCGCACAACAACGTCAGAGTGTGGAGATACACGGGAGAGAAGATCGACGGCAATCCGTATTCCGACGGAAAATGGCGTTTTACCACGCGTGATATGGATTTCACGTTCGGGCGTTACCAATGCCTCGTTTTGCCGGAAATATACACAATGGCTGATACCGATACGATCAGATTCACGCTCGGCAATTTCTATGACGGAGCGTATGAGGTAAAGGACAATTATCCCGATTCGCTGTACGTGCAGAGCCTGCTCGCGCTTTGTCTGCACAACGACTCGTTCAGGGAGAGATTCGTATCGTTCTGTCAAAGCCTCTGCTCGGATGAGTCGAAGGCCGCGCTCACCGGCATCATGGATTCGCTGTCCGGACAGATAAAGGGCGAGATAAAATACCATTTGCAGAGATGGAAAGGCACGATCAGCGGCAGCTATACGCAAAACGTCTGGAAAAAGAACCTGAAGGACATGAAAAAATGGGCGGAGAAGAGACCGGATGAGTTTTCTTCCATGCTCGGACAGATAAATACCTATTTCAAATAAGAGAGGGATCAAATCATGGAAAGATTTGTTGGAACGGTATCGAGAGGCGTAAGAGCCCCGATAATCAGAAAGGGTGACGATATAGCGCAGATCGTCGTTGACTCCGTGCTCGCCGCGGCGGAATCGGAGGGCTTCTCCCTTCGTGACCGCGACGTCATTGCGGTGACGGAGGCTGTCGTCGGACGCGCACAGGGCAACTACGCGACTACCGATCAGATAGCTAAGGACGTTGCCGCCAAATTCCCCGGCGGCGAGATAGGGCTCATATTCCCGATCCTTTCGCGCAACCGCTTTGCGATTTGTCTGCGCGGCATAGCGAAGGGCGTTAAAAAAATAACGCTCATGCTCTCTTACCCCTCGGACGAGGTCGGCAACCACCTGTTCGACGACGAAACGCTCGACGAGGCTGACGTCGATCCTTACAGAGACGTGCTTGACGAGAAGAAATACAGAGAGCTTTTCGGATACGTGAAGCATCCGTTCACGGGCGTCGATTACGTGGAGTATTATAAACAGCTCATATCCGACTGCGGATGCGATTGCGAGGTCATCTTCGCAAACGACTGCCGCGCGATACTCGATTATCAGAAGAACGTGATCAACTGCGATATACACACAAGACACAGAACGAAGAAAAAACTCGTTAAAGCCGGCGCCGAAAAGGTCGTCGGACTTGACGAGATACTCACCGCCCCGGTGGACGGCTCGGGATATAATGAGAATTACGGTCTGCTCGGCTCGAACAAAGCGACGGAGGACACGGTAAAGCTGTTCCCGCGCGACTGCATGCCGATAGTGCTGAACGTCCAGCGTCAGATACTTGAAAAGACCGGCAAGCACGTGGAGGTCATGGTCTACGGCGACGGCGCGTTCAAGGATCCCGTCGGAAAGATATGGGAACTGGCGGACCCGGTCGTTTCGCCCGCCTACACGCCCGGGCTTGAAGGTCAGCCGAACGAGGTCAAGCTGAAATACCTCGCGGACAACAACTTCGCTCACCTCAAGGGCGACGAGCTCAAAGCGGCTATCGCCGATTACATAAGAAAAAAGGATTCCGACCTTGTCGGAAAGATGGTGTCCCAGGGAACGACGCCGCGCCGCCTCACGGACCTGATCGGTTCGCTCTGCGATCTCACCTCCGGTTCCGGTGACAAGGGTACGCCGATAATCCTCGTACAGGGTTATTTCGACAATATGACGGCAGAATAAAAAAACGCCTGCGAAGCTCTTGCTTCGCAGGTTTTTTACGTCAGTCTTTTCTGATCATCATCGAGCCGCCGCCGAATTTGATGAGCCCGTCCTCGCAGACAAGTTCGTCCCAGCTCGACTGCACTTCGCCGAAGACCTCTCTGTGCTGTTTCGTGTCGTAGTAATACTTGCCGTCCACGCACTTCCATTCCGTGCGCTGGGCGCAGAAATATCCGTCGCGTGCCGCGAGTATCTCGCCTGATTCCACGGCTTCCTTTATCATTTCATCCGACACGCCGGCGGGGATCTTCATCCATTGATCCACGGTGTGATCCGGAGTGAATTCCACCTTTAAGGTGAAGGAATTGAGAGCACTGTCGTCGACGTCCTCACCCGCGGCTTTCTTTGCTTCAAGGTCGGCTTTGACCTCGGCTTCGGTGAAAAGGTCGAAATCACCGTTCACGAACGCAAGAGCTTTGACGACGGAGTACGTACCGACGATCTCGTCGCCCTCGCCGCCCTCGGCTTCTCCCACGTCCGCCGGCTCGGTAACGACGCCGTCGGACTCTTTTTTGAGCGCTATCGCAAGAAAACCTATGGCAAATACGAGATGCGTGCCCTCGGACACCTGTAATTTTTCAGCCGCGTCGCGGAAGGAGCCTTCCGGAAGATCGATGAAATCGCCGAGCTCGTATCTGTATTCGAACATATCGGTCTGATTCCACGTGCCCTTGAATTCGCTGCCTTTCGACGTGTCCGTGAGCGTCACCGTGCCGTCTTCGAAAAAGTCGAAGGTGAGCGCGGTGAAATCGGATCCGTCGTCACTTTTGAATTCCGCGGCGGGAATGTGGGCAAGGTCGTCGGAGAGGCCGTTGACGATATAGTCGACGCGCCATTTGCCTACGATGAATTTTTTGCCTTTCAAAAGGTCTCTTTCATCAAGTTCCATAATAATCCTCCTTATCTGTCAAAAACACGGATATATTCGTCCTCGAGCGTCGGGACCGCCGCTTCGGCGCCGTCGCACGGACACGTCTCGGATAAGAGCCTCATCCATACCTCCGAGCCCTCGCCCGAAATATTTATGACCTTGTATCTGTTCTGAAATTCCGCTACGCGGTCGGCGTCCGTTTTTACGGTCCATACCTGCCCTCTTGACTTTTCCGCAAGAGAGGAGGGCGAACCGGAGTCTATGACAACGCCTTTTTTCAGGAATATCGCCGTTTTTGCAATGTATTCAACGTCTGATACGACGTGGGTGGCGATCAGAACTATCTTCTGCATGGATATGCGGGAGATGTAGTTTCTCATGGCGATGCGCTGCTTCGGATCGAGTCCCGCGGTAGGCTCGTCAAGAACGAGTATCTTCGGATCTCCGATAACCGCCTGCGCAAGAGCGAGACGCTGCTTCATACCGCCGGAGAACGTCGACGTGCGCTTTCTCCTCACGTCGTCAAGCTCTACCTCGCGCAGGATATCGTCGATCTGAGCGGCGGGCGATTTGACACCCTTGAGCGCGGCAATGTAAAACAGATATTCCTCCGCCGTGAACTGCGGATATATCCCGGGATACTGCGGCATGTAGCCGAGAAGCTGTAAAAAGTTTCTCCCCATGTCGGATATATTAACGCCTTCATACGTGACGGAACCCGAGTCGTACTTCAGATTGTCGGTTATTATGTTCATCAGCGTCGTCTTTCCGGATCCGTTCGGACCGAGAAGAGCGTAGATGCCCGGCGTGAAGGTCAGGGTCAGCCCCGACAACGCCTTGTTCTGTCCGTAGCTTTTACTGACGTCTTTAACAGTGAGCTCCACAGCGTAACCTCCGTATAATGTTTACTCAACTCAATTATACCACACCGTTTTCCCGATTGCAATACCATTTTAATTATTTTATCACCGTCAATGCGAAAAACATCTTATTTATAAGGCTAAAAAGTATGAAAACGAACGGCTTTTTGTCAAATCCGCGTTTGTAAACATTCTGAAAAGTGCTTGCAATGCGTTTTTGCATATGTTATAATCAGACCGGAGCAGATACGGCGTGCCGCTGCGCGCACGTCCGCCGGCGCCTGAGCCGATCCGGAAAGAGCGGATGAGAGCCGGGCGAGCTGATTTAAGGGAAAGATGAGGAGAACAAATGAAAACCGCGCTGCTTGTCATATTCATAATCTGCGTCAGCCTGTGTGTTCTGTCGTTTTTGCTGTCGATGTTTTTCCACAGAGGTTATTACAGTCTGCTCGACGGCAGCCATGAGCAGTACGCAAGGCTCCGCTGCCTGACGTACGTTTTTCTGATTTCCGGTATCGTTCTTGCGGTCATATCCGCCGTATGCCTTATCGCGCGCATTAAGCTGACATGATATACCTTACCGAGTTTTGTCTTCCGGGCGAAAAAAGAGAGACCGGATATAAGCTCGCCGGGAGCGCCGAGCTTAACTGGTCGTGCTATTCAGGCTCCGGATATCCGTTCGGCGTGTTCCCGCAGAAGCTTTTTGAACGTGTGACGTTTGATTCGTCCATTGTGATTTTCTGCGGCGAAAACGGGTCCGGAAAATCAACTCTGCTCAACGTGATAGCGGAAAAGCTCGGCATAAAACGTGTGACCGCGTTCAACAGATCGCCGAATTTCGGCAATTTTGTCTCAATGTGCAGGGCGGAACTTTGCAAAGAACTGAGATCCGCGGAGATAATAACCAGCGACAGCGTGTTTGATTTTCTGCTCGACGTCCGCGCGTTGAACGACGGTCTGAGATCGAGCAAAGAAACCGTTTTTGAAGCGTACTGCGAGCAAAAAAGATTCCTTCGGACCGAAGGCTATACGATGAAAACGCTCGACGATTACGACGAGCTGAAAAAGTATAATGAGATCCGCCGCACGTCGATGCCGGAATATGCGAGACGGCGCGTCGGAGCGGACGTTATAATGCATTCGAACGGCGAAAGCGCGCTCGATATATTCGAGAGGGCTATCGGTGAGAACGCGCTTTATCTGCTCGACGAGCCGGAAAACAGCCTGTCGGCGTCGCATCAAAGGGAGCTTGCGAAGTATATTTCCGATTCCGCGAGGTTTTACGGCTGCCAGTTTATTATATCGTCGCACTCCCCGTTTTTGCTTTCGCTTGAAGGGGCGGAAATATACGATCTCGACGCTCGCCCCGTTACGGTGAAAAAATGGACGGAGCTTGAATGCATCATGGAGTATGCAAGGCTATTCAGGGATGCCGACGCGGATGCGGACTGATACTGCGGGAGAAATGAAGGCGATCCGTATCCGTTCAGTGATTATTCGGATCGTGCTTTCAACCACGGCGGATCCGGAAAATTTACGCAAGCTTATGACAGCATTAATAGTTTTGTAACAGCGTAAGAGTATTATGATAACGGAGAGTTTACCGTAAGCGTTCAAAATGACGGCGAAATAACGAAAACCGCAGAAAGATCTGCGTATAACGGCGTATCCATAACGTATGACGCTATGGGTAATCCGCTGAACTACAACAACGGCAGTAGTTATACCTTCACATGGAAGAACGGGCGAGAGCTTGCAACGCTTTCGACCGGTACAACAAGCGTAACGTATAACTACAACGCAGACAGCGTAAGGATCAAAAAGACCGTCAACGGCGTTGTTCACGAATACGTTGTTGACGGCTACAAGATACTTGAAGAAAAATACGGTACGACCGTACTGAAATTCACCTACGATGAGAACGACGCCCCGCAGAGCATATCCGTCAACGGTACGGTTTACTATTACGGAAAGAATCTTCAGGGTGACATTGTAAAGATTTACGATTCAAACGGTAATTCAGTCGCCGGATATTCGTATGACGCGTGGGGAAACATACTCTCAATCACATATACAAGCATTTACGGAGCATCTGTAAGCGGCCTCAACCCGTTCAGGTATCGTGGCTATTACTACGACACCGAATCCGGACTTTACTACCTTAACAGCAGATATTATGATGCTAAGGTGGAGAGGTTTATTAATGCAGATGATCCTGAGTTCCTTGGAGCTACAGGAACAAACTTGAGTTACAATACATTTCTATATTGCGACAACTCTCCTATTTCTTTAATTGATTACACTGGAAACGCTCCATATTTAGGATGGGGCATTCAACTGGAAGGCTCTTTTATGGGGATCATTGTTGGAATCGAGTTGATATGGTATGATAGCATAGCAAAGCCATATTACGGAAATCGAAAACTACCGTGTATATATATTTATGGTGGATTCGGTATAAATGTAAAAAGTGGTAATATATGGAATATAAAAAGCTTGATTACTTTTGTTAAAGATGAATCTTTAAGGGCTTTTGGATCAGCAAGTAAAGCAGCTTGGAAAATAGGAGGAGGACTCAGTATATGTGCCTTCCGGGTGTATGGAATTATTAAAACGCCATATGATTACAAAGGACCGTTTATATCAATTGGAGCGACGCTGTGGCACATTAAAGCATATTACTCTCAATCACCATCAAGAGATGTGTTTTCGGTAGGAATTGGAATAAGCTCAAGTAAGTTTGGATTTAGTCCTTTATCAGGTACCTACTATACACTAATTCCTTTTAATTGGGTGATTACAATTGCCGACATGTTTAGTTCTTTGTTTGGCAGAATGAAGACTATTTCCAATATGGCATAGGGCAAAACAATGGAACGAGTTGTTTATGAATTTGGATATAATATCCATTTTGTTGATTTCATTCCTGTTGTTTTTGGAATTATTATAAGCACATTGTTGTTAGTTCTTACAAGTAGTTTAAAAAAACACCAACGATACTTAATTCGTATTGTTGTAGTTGTGGTAATGGCACTGGTTATTCTTGTTGTTTTTATAATTCCTATAACTCACTATTATAGCATTAAGGATGGCAATACAACTAATATTCAATGTACACAAGGATATCTAGTGTACATAAGCAGATCGTCAACCTATTACTGGAACCATGGTAGTGATACATTCATAATTGGTGATGTTTGTTTCTATGTAAGCGGCGATGAGAAATATGGTTACTGTAAATTATATAATGATGATAAGGCGATACTCAAGGAAGGGCAATTATATAAAGTTGACTATTTCTTCGATAAATTAAGATCGTATTACATTATATACAGAATTATTGCTGTTGAACAAAATGTTAATTAGGTCATGGATCGGATGTGGATTGGTACTGAATTGAGTAAGAGGTTAAAACATGATACCATATGCATCAGATGAGAAAACGAGGCTTCGCGAAACTGCAGTAACAGCAGCAGCTATACATTTACATGGAAGAACGGACGCGAGCTTGCAACGCTTTCGACCGGTACAACAAGCGTAACGTATAACTACAACGCAGACGGTGTAAGGATCAAAAAGACCGTCAACGGTGTCGTTCACGAATACGTTGTTGACGGTTACAAGATACTTGAGGAAAAGTACGGAAGTACCGTTCTGAAATTCACCTACGATGAGAACGACGCCCCGCAGAGCATATCCGTCAACGGTACGGTTTACTATTACGGCAAGAACCTTCAAGGTGATATCGTAAAGATATATGACGCAAACGGCAACGCGATCGCCGGATATACGTATGACGCGTGGGGAAACATACTCTCGATCACCTATACAAGCATTTACGGAGCATCTGTAAGCAGCCTCAATCCGTTCAGGTATCGTGGATATTATTACGATACCGAATCCGGACTCTACTACCATAACAGCAGATATTATGATGCTAAGGTGGGGAGGTTTATAAATGAAGACGAATACTACGTGTTTGACATAGATTACAAGAGTTTTGAAAACAATTTATATACATATTGTTATAATAATCCTGTGAAATTATGATGCTATGGAATTTTAATAGTATAACAAATATATTAATAAAGGTCAAAATGGGAAACGGCATTGGAGATTATATATTATAACATAACATGGAGATAAAAAAAGTTATTATAGTTTTTATAGTCGTATGTGTAATACTTATATTAAGCTGTTGTTCATCTAAGAGCACTATATTTTCTCATACTACAACCATTGATGGAGCTGAAAACTACTATGAATTTTGGGAGTTTGAAAATGTTAATGGATTACACTGTACTAATCATTTTAACAACCAAATTCCATGCAAAGCTTTTCCATCTGAACTAACTGATGCATCAATTATTTCTGCTGAATTCATCAGGAACGAAGCGTTTGCCATGAGCGATTCTTATAGAATTATTGTTGAAGTGGAGTTCGATAGCGAAAATATTAATTCAGAAAAGAAAAGACTATGTGATCTCGGTGCAACTATTGATAATAACACTTTTAGTAAAGAAGCATATATCACAATATGGAATTATGATGGGCTGTTTGAATATGTTCTGTTTGATGCCAATGTTGCGACATATGTTTATTTGCGATACTACTCTTCCGAAGTTAATGAAACCTATCTTCCAGAAAACTATCCCAATGTTGACGGATCGTTTTGTATTGAAGCTTATCACAGTCTTAAATAAAACTATTGCAAACGACTCAAGCAAATACGAATTGACAGAGTAAGAATTGTTTATTTATTACACATATTCGGTATCATCATATCATCGATATTAAGTCATAGAAGAATCTTTCAAATAATGTTTAAGATAAATAAAACGCCCAAAACAATCGCGTTGATTAACAAATATTCCGGATATATTTCTCAGTCTGTCATATATATAGTATCCACGCTGTCAACAGTTTGGGGTAAACACACTACGGGAACTTTTGTCATTATTGAATGCCTCATCCTTACAGTATTATTAATTCTCACTCTTAGCGTTATAATCGTAACGATAACATTGATTTTGTTTCACAAAATTGAGGATGACGATAAATATGACAGAAACGCCGCACCCGCTGATTTTTGGACCATACTTTACAGGTTCTCTGCAATAATAATACCGCTATACATCTGGTTTGTTTTTGTCAGAAGCGGTGTTGACAATAATGCTCCATATGTACTAATTTGGTTATTGCAGTGGGCAGTGCTGTTTAACTCGTTTTTTTACAACGCTTTTTTGAAGCAATATACAGGTAAAAACGATCATAAATGACAATTTTCGCACGAACTGTGAATCAAAAAGACCGTCAACGGCGTCGTTCACGAATACGTTGTTGACGGGTACAAGATACTTAAAGAGAATTACGGCATATGAGATTTTATATTTTAAGACACGGAGAGACGGCGCTTAACGCGAAGCGCGTGATGCAGGGCAGGCTTGACGAACCGCTTTCCGCAAAAGGAGTTGAACTGGCAAAGGTCACCGGAAGGGCGATGAAGGATATCAAGTTCGACCGCTGTATATCAAGCCCGCTCAGAAGAGCGTCGCAGACCGCCGGATTGATCCTGCGGGAGAGCGGAAACGCTTTGACGATCGAATACGACGACAGACTGTCCGAGATCGATTTCGGCGCGCTGGAAGGAAAAAGCCTCGCCGAAATGGGCGATGCCGGAAAGCTGTTTCTTTCCGATCCGTTCGCGTGCCCGGGATTTCCCGGCGGCGAGAGCGTGGCGGACGTCTGCCGGCGTACGCAGAGCCTTCTGCGTGAGCTGATCGGCAAGGACGACGGAAAAACGTACCTTCTGAGCACTCACGGCTGCGCCGCAAGGGCGATCGTCAATTTTCTTTTCCCGGATCCGGAGGATTTCTGGCGCGGACACGTGCCGTATAACTGCTCGTTTACCGTCGTTGAAGCGGAAAAGGGAACTGCAAGGCTGATCGATCTCGACCGCGTATATTATGACAGAGGTCTTGCGGTCGACCGGTATTCAGTTTGAATATACGAAATCACAAAAATGAAATATTCCGCCTGACGGCAACGTTAAATAACGCGGCGCCGCCGCAAAGTGAAACATGATCCGCCCGCCGGGTGGATCACGCCGGAAAAAAAGCACGCTTTCGCGTGCTTTTTTGGCGGAGAAGGAGAGATTCGAAACTGCACTATATATAGTGTCCGAATCGCAGGAATTCGGTGCTTTTCACACTATATATAGAACAGGGTTCAATCGGGTCTATTTTTTATAAAAAACCGGGTCAAATCTCTCCGCTTCAAATTCACCTTTTTATCAAACCGTACCGGGCGAGAACAAGCTCGGTTATATATTTGCCTCTGACCTTCATTCCGAGCCTTGATATGACGTCCGATACAAGCGTTTCGTCAAGCGACGGAATATATTTTCTGTATTCCGGATAAGCGTCCGTAAGCTCGTTGAACAGCTTTATAAGCAGGTCGCTCTTCTTCGGTAACGAAGGGTATCCGCGCGCTATCAGCGCCATGTTGTTGTCGTAATTCGGAGCAAGTCCGAGCAGCTCTCCGGTCTTTGTGTCACGCATAAGTCCGAAATTGTTCGTGTGTCTGTCCGGGTTCGCGGTGACCGTGTCCATAAATATAAGTCTTATATAATCGGGTATCGCCGACGGGCAAATCATACGCAGCGCTTCGACTACGGAAACATAATCCTCGTCGTCTCCCATAAACGACGACGCCGGCTCGAAATTCACGCTTGCGCCGTTTGTGAAATCAAGCGATTTTATACATCCGTTTCCGCGCTCGTACAGCGCCATATTCATTCCGAGAGCGCGTCCGAGCTCGCTTATGAACAGCTCAGAGAACATCTCGTCGTGACTCGCGCGCTTGTAAAGCCACCATTTTCCGTCGCGCAGCTTCCAGCATTTTTCGAAGCTTCCGGTGTTCGTAAGCTCCGGCGTTTTGCTGCGCCCGCTCGACGCCGCTCTGTTAAAGCTGTTGTAAGTGCCTTTAAGCGCAAGGGATGAGAAATAGTCGTCGGAGAAGTCAATATCGCCGTACGTCAGAGCCGAGCCGATATCGCGTATCCAGTAGTTGTCAGTTATCGTTGCCGCGTTCACGTGGACGACGGTCGAAATGTCGTCCTTTTCCGTCAGCCGCAGAGCCTTCTTCAGTAACCGGGAGTTGGCGCGGTGACTGTCAATCGCCCGGGATTTCAGCCACAGGTCGGCGTTTGACAAGCGCTTCAGAAAAAGAGGGAGCAGGGCTTCATTGCAAACGGTGAGAGCTCCGTTATTCCACACGGCGACAACGGTATCGCCGCTCAGTATCTCATAATTATGTTTATCCACAACAACGCCTCCCTTCTTGTGTTTTAATTATACTATCATATTTTTCAACAAAAGTCAAGCGAAATTTATCCGACCGTAAAAATCGGAATTTCTGTCATAATAAAAACAAGGCGGGGACAGCCGGGCTCCGGCGGCATGTGCGCGTTTCGTCCCTTTCGCGCCGTGCCGGCCGTTATTGCGTTTCGTCCCTTTCGCGATAATCCGGCAGCCCGCCCCGCTGATATAAAATACAGCCCGGCGATTACGGCGGGCTGCTTTTTGTGTCTGTGTCGCGGCAGAGAGCTTGTATTACAGACGATTGGTTTTCCTCTCCGGGTTTTTACTGTAAAGATTCCGAAAGGACTTGATTAGTTTTCACATTGCATCGGATGATGTGTTAAACAAACTCATCGCATCGTCGAGCGTTATTTCATCCGTCACAATCATACTATAAATGCTAGTAAGCTCTATGCATGAAGTTTCTTTGCTCTATCTACGGATACGTAGATATCGTAGCACTTCCGCTCATACCAATAGATTTAAATCAGGAAACGAGAAAGGGGTTTTGCAATACTTGCATATTACTGCTTCAACACCTGTATTCACAGTGTTTTTCGCGTTGCAGTATGGGCAAATTACTTCTTTAGTCTCGATATTTCTTGTGAATGAATTCAATCTGTATATCTTTTCTTTAGGTGACAATCTGGTGTTACAAAACACACACTCTTTTAATGAACTGCTAAACCGAGCGACATTTACACCGTTGCAACTTTTGCATATATAAAGATAATTCGCCTCTGGTTCGTAATTATTCTGCATAGCGTTAACTACCTCCTTGCTAATCTTATTATAGCATATATTTTATGAAAGTCAAGGGGTGGTGTTACAATCAAATAAATGTTCCAGACGTTCCTCTTATTAAAATCATCATGCAGTATCTCATGTATTATGGCATTCTTTTAACCGTTATTATCTGACATCTTAAGTGGATAACTGGTTTCAAACCAGTTATCTCGACAAGACACCCGTCGATGCTCTTCGTGACGGGGACAGCCGGGCTCCGGCGGCGTGTGCGCGTTTCGTCCCTTTCGCGCCGTGCCGGCCGTTATTGCGTTTCGTCCCTTTTGCGATAATCCGGCAGCCCGCCCCGCTGATATAAAAATACAGCCCGTCGATTACGGCGGGCTGCTTTTTGTGTCTGTGTCGCGGCATAGAGCTTGTGTGTTACAGCTGTTTTATCTGTTTATACGGGTCCTTGCTGTACAGACCTCTGAACGACTTGATAAGCTCTCTTACGGTTTCCGGGGTTGTGTAAAGAATTTTCGCCGCTTCGTCGAGCGTTATCTCGTCCGTCACGAGCATGCTGTATATGGTTGCGAGCTCCATACAGGATACCTCTTTTGCGTGACCGGCGGAAATGCGTATGTCACAGCACCTCCGCATAATCCCGAATGAGTTTGACAGAATCGATTGAATGATGTTTTCTATCGTATCGATATCTTTCCCGATAAAGACGTCGGCTATGACGTCCGATATGAGGTCCAGGATATGATTGGCGACGGCGTTTGCGTACGCCCCTGCTTTCATGTCAGCGTACTGATAATCGCAAGTCTGCTGACATATATGTAGATTTACGTCGTAGTATATCTGCTCCTTGTATGTGGCGAGATACTCGCCGAGCGTCCTTGCAAAACGCTCCGCGTCTCCCCGCGCCTTCGCCCGTGCTGCGTCGGGCGTCACGCCCTTCTCCAGCAGCTGTTCAAGCCTCCGCAGCCTGAACCTCTCTTCCGCTTTCTTTACACTCCGATTCTTCTTCATCAGTGTGTTCCTCCTTTGTTTTTTGTTTTTTATCAGCACTTTCAAGAAGGCTGTATAAGACCCCTTCAAAGTATCTGTCAAATATGGTTTTCAGCCCTCTGGCGCCTATTCCCTCCGCGTAAGCCTCGGCGCAGAGCGTACGTACGAAGTTGTCCGGTATCTTCACGTTTTCTCCGAACACGGAAAGAGTCTTTTCGTATCCGGACAGAATATCGTCCTCAGCCGTTACAATCGCGTAAAGGTCGGAAACGGAGAGCGGACGGAGCCGGACTATCGTCGTAAATCTCCCGGCAAGTTCTTTTATCATCCCGTATCGGATTAAATCCGTATGGGATATTTCGTCGGTATCCTCAATCATCCCGGACGGACTTAAAAAGCCGACCGGATTTTTCCTGTCGGTTTCCTCTATGCTCTTTATCCCGAAGGCGCCTCCGGCGATAAACAGTATGTTGTCCGTTTTAATCCGGTGCTTTCCGCGGGAGCGCAGGTCTATCGTTATCTCCTCACCTTCGATAAGAGTCAGAAGAGACGTCTGGTCCGCCGTCTTATATTCGTGCCCCTGGGAGCCGTTCGTAAATATGCACATCTTGTCTATCTCGTCAAGATACACGATTCCGCGCTCCGCCAAATCCACGTCGTAATTTGCTTTTTCAAGCAGGTCGGCTATAACGTCTGACGCGTCGCGCCCCTTGTATCCCGACGCCGTGATTTTAGTCGTGTCGGCAATGACAAAGGGAACGTTCAATACCTTTGATATCACTCTGACCATCTCGGTCTTGCCGCATCCCGTGGGACCGGTCATAATGATATTGGATTTGCTCAATCCGAGCTCCGGCTGCTCAATACGCAATAAGTGTCTGATGACGCCGACAATCAGGGATTGCTTGGCTTCCTCCTGCCCGTATATGCTTTTATCAAGCGCAGCTTTCAGCCGTCCGTAAGTATCGACGATATCATGATTAAGACCGGGCTCGTATACGCGCAGGCTTTTGTCAGACCCGCACTTCAGCTCGACCGTGATAATCGGCTCCGCGCTCTGATACAGCTTTACAAACAGCTTACGGCCGTCCTCTCCGTTTATGTAATCCTTCAGGTCGTCCTCTTCGTCAAATTTGATTTCTTTGCTTACAGCGTCCGTGAAGTCGTCTTCCGCGGAAAGCCTGTACACGTCATTCAGCGTAAACCGCTTGCCGTATCCTCGGCATATCATCACCCAACCGGTGATGTATATCTGAAGACATAAAGTGTCGTCAACGGGCTCATCGGTTACGGATTCAAGCTCCGCGGAGATAAGCTTCCCGACCACAGCCGGCGTGTAAAAGCTGTTCACCAGTTCAAACAAAGGCGTCACAACCGCCTGTTTCAGATTTTCAAACATTCACCGTGTCTCCTTTTATCTTGCGTTCGGTATTATAATGACAGAACCGATACGCCGATAAAAAGAAAAATCCCGATGCACATCGCAAAGGGATTTTTCGTATGTACGTTATTACAGTTCTTTACCCGCTTTCACATATTCGATGAACTCATTCATTGTTTTGAAGTTTGCATATACCATGTTAACATCATAAAGAGCGCCATCGATTTCGAAAGCACAGGGACCAAACGTGAGATTTACGCTTTTTTCCTCAGACGTTTCCCATACTTCAAAACTGGTCATGGCAAAATAGCGGTCAATCATACCGGATATGCAATCAGGTACGGTATACGTTTTTAAATATATTAGTATGACTTTATATTGTTCGGAAGTTGTGTGAAAGTAAAAATCGAATTCAGCGTCAGTAATCCCAACGGCCTCAAGACAGGCTTTTAATGTGTTTTCTCCATTTGCGAACATATCGGCCGCTCGCTGTAACTTCTTTTCCAAGTCCCGTCTGCAATAGAGTTCGGCGTCGTCGATGCTTGCGATTCTTGATTGTGTATACATATTTCTTACCTGCCCGGTTCGGTCCGGAACGTCGTTGCGTTTTCCCTAAAAGTTATACCTACCGGGCACCCTTTGATTGTATTATGACAGAAATTTTCAGATTTCCGGGCAATCCTCGCAGGATTTACATATAATTCACAAATGCGGATTTCGACACCGGTTTCAGCAACTGATTCTTTCGTAAAGACGGTTGAGCAAGACCGGTATTGTAGTTTGGTACTCTTAGTAAAAATACGCCAAAACACATATGCGCATCTTGACAAACCGAGCTTTTTGCGTTATATTTATAATAACAATAAACAGCTCACGACAGGAGGATATGTCATGTCTAAGGTGAAATCGGAATATGAAGTTGAAGAGCTATATATTGACAGATTGGATGAGATGGGATACGAATATGTATCCTTGAAGAATTATGACGACGTTTGCGCTAACTTCAGGGAACAGTTTTGCAAACTGAACGCAAAGGAACTGATTGCCGCTAAGGGAACCGCCGAACTTTCGGATACTGAATTTGACCGTATCATGATACGGTTGGATAATCACACAATATATGAGTCTGCCAGAATTCTTCGCGAGAAATGGGTTCTGGAGCTTGATAACGGGAAAACCATTTACGTCGAGTTCTTTACCGGAGACGAGACAAGAAACATATATCAGGTCACCCATCAGATAACGATGGACCCCGCGCACAAGGACGACGTTCTGTATAAGAACAGGTATGACGTGACAATTCTCATAAACGGGCTTCCGCTTGTACAGACAGAATTGAAACGTCCCGGAATTGAAATCAACGAGGCGATAAATCAGATAAACCGCTACAGACGGTTTTCTTTCCGCGGACTTTTCCGATATATCCAGCTGTTTGTCGTTTCAAACTCTACCATGACAAAGTACTGCGCCAACATAAACGAAAACGACCCGTTCGGACATAAACAGGATATTCTGAAATCTCTGACTTTCTTCTGGACTGACGAGAACAACGTCCGTGTAAACAAACTGATGGACTTTACAAACGCTTTTCTGACTAAGTTCCATCTGACCGAGATGCTGAGCAAGTACTTTGTTATCAAAGACACTGAACCGGTCCTGCTGATAATGAGGCCTTATCAGGTTTATGCCGTAAAACGCGCATTTGACCGTATTATCATGGCAGATATGAACGGCTATGTTTTCCACACAACCGGCTCGGGCAAGACGCTGACCAGCTACAAGCTTGCCTCGCTGCTCCGCGACGACCGCCGGATTGACAAGGTGTTCTTCCTTATCGACCGGAGCGACCTTGACTACCAGACCGTTGACGAGTACAACAGCTTTGAAGCCGGATGCGTCGACCAGACGGACAGTACGTACAATCTGGTAAAAGACCTTCAGGATACTTCAAAATCGCTGATTATCACGACGATTCAGAAGATGGCGACGGCGCTTCGTTCCGAGAAGTATGACGCTGTTATGGACGCGTTCAAACAGCAGAAATGCGTTTTCATTATTGATGAATGCCACCGTTCGCAGTTTGGAAAAATGCACGCTCAGATTTGCAAGCATTTTCAGAACTCCAACTATATCGGATTTACCGGAACACCCATATTTGCCGAGAACAAAGGTCCTCAGGGACAGACGACGGCGGATATTTTCCGCTCAGGAACGCTTGACCCGTGCATCCATAAGTATATGATTAAAGAGGCTATTGCCGACGGCAACGTGCTCCGCTTTTCCGTTGAGTATATGAGAAGCGTTTCCGTTACCGGCGTCCGGGATTCCCGGATTGACCCCAAGGCGCTTGATGACGCGGAATACTGCAGGCGCCACAAGATTGACCTGGACGAGCTGTATCACTCCGACAAGCGGATTGCGGCCGTATCCAATGATATACTCGGACATCTGAGCCAGCATACCAGGCTTGAAAACAACAGCGTCTATACCGCAATATTTGCAATTGACAAGATTGAAACGCTTGTGAAATACTACGAGTATATGAAGGCTCACAATCCGAACAATTACAAAATTGCCGCTATATTTACGTATCAGGCCAATCAGGATATGGAGGAAAGCCCGGACAAGCATGCCGCCGAGCAGCTGGAAGCCTGTATGAAGGATTACAACAAGACTTTCGGAACCGATTATGACCTGAGCAAATTTGACGCCTACCGCAAAGATATATCCAAACGTATGAAGCAGAAAGACCTGCCGCAGGTAGATTTGCTTCTTGTCGTGAATATGTTCCTGACGGGCTTTGACAGCAAGCCGACGAACACACTGTTCCTTGATAAAAACCTGGTGTGGCATTCTCTGGTTCAGGCGTATAGCCGTACCAACCGCGTCGATAAGGTGACAAAGCAGTTCGGTCAAATCGTCACGTACCGCAACATAAAGAAGGCTCAGGACGACGCTCTGAAGCTCTATTCCGGAGACGGCGACCCGAATGCGTATCTTTTGCAGTCATATGATTACTACGTTGCCGAGTATTACAAGCAGGTTGAGGTACTGCGTTCCGTTACGCCAACGCCCGACGACGCCGGAAACCTTCAGTCTGAAGACGATATCAGAGCGTTTGTTGTTACGTTCAGAATGCTGGCGGGTATTCTCAGCACGCTGAAGACGTTTTCAAAGTTCGACTGGGCGGACCTGGCGCCGGCGCTTGACGAGGACGAGTACGCCGATTTCAAGTCATGGTACCTGTATTATTATGATAAACACGGAAAGAACAGCAAAGAATCCATTCTTGTTGACGTGGACTTCAATATCGAGCTTGTCAGAACCGATAAAATCAACGTGGTCTATATCCTTAACCTTTTGAAGGATATCAACCGCAGAGACAAGGTGGAAATGGCAAAGTCAATCGACCTGATTCTGCGTGAGATTGAACGTTCGGACAACGAGAAGATGCGTTACAAACGTGATATTATGAAGACGTTCGTAACAGAGCGGTTCTTCGAGCTTGACCCGGACGCGGACATCATCGAGGCTTATAACGAGTATGAGCGTGAAATGCTGCAGGCCGATATAGAGTCGTTTGCGACGGAGAACGGTCTGAGCGACGAGCTTGTCTCACGAATCCTGCACCAGTATTTCATGGATACGAAGAGCGTAACGCGCGAATTCTTAAGGCAGACATTCCTTTCCGGCGGCGTTAAGGGTCTTTTGAAACAGACAGTTCTGATTGATAAGACGCTGGATTTTCTGACCGATTGTTACAATAAATTTACCGCCGAAGGCGAGTGAGAGAAGGTATAAAATGGCTGATAACGTAAAAGCGAAATCCGACGAGCTTGCAAAACAGCTCTGGGCAATTGCAAACGAGTTCCGCGGCAATATGGACGCATCGGAATTCAAGAACTATATTCTCGGACTGATTTTCTACCGTTACCTGAGTGAGAGAACGGAAAACTATATGGACGACCTTCTCAAGGACGACGGTATTTCATATCGCGAAGCTCTGAAAAATGATGATTATGCCGAAATCGTAAGAGGCTGGTCAATGTCTCATCTCGGCTATATCATAGAACCGAAGCACCTTTGGAATTCTCTTATAGACCGAATCCGCGGCTCGGAATTCACCGTTGAAGACCTTGAAAAAGCCGTAAACGCTCTGACCGCTTCCACCATCGGGCAGGAGTCGGAGGCTGCGTTCCGCGGACTGTTCAACGATATGAATCTTAAAGCCGACCACCTCGGACGCGAGGTTTCCGAGAGAACGGCTCTTATCTCAAAGGTCATGCTGAGAATCAACGACCTGAGCTTCGATGCAAAGGATACGACGTTTGACTACCTTGGGACCGCGTATATGCAGCTTATAGGCCTGTTCCAGAGCGGAGCCGGAAAGAAAGCCGGAGAATTCTTCACCGCCACCTGCGCCTCGATTCTGGTCGCCAGGCTTGCGACGTCCGGTCTATCCGAGGCGAAGAATATCTGTGACCCCTGCGCCGGCTCCGGGTCCCTGCTTCTGGAAGTCAAAAACAACCTTTCCGGTCATAAAGTCTGGCATTACTATTCTCAGGAGCTCAACAGCACAACCTACAACCTGAACCGTATGAACATGCTGCTTCACGGGGTACCGTATTACTGCTTCACCGCCTACAACGACGACACGCTGAAAAAAGATAACTTCTACGAGAACGGGATGCCCGTTCTGTTTGACGTGCAGGTAAGCAACCCTCCGTATTCCGCACCGAACTCCGCAGCGGACCCGTCTTTTCTCGATGACCCCAGATACTCGGCATGCGGAGCGCTGGCTCCGAAGTCGAAAGCCGACCTGCAGTTTGTCGAACATATGGTGTTTCATATGAGCGAGGACGGAAGAATCGCCGTTCTTCTGCCTCACGGCGTTCTGTTCCGCGGAGCCGCCGAAGAAAAGATACGTAAATGGCTGATTGAGAGCCAGAACGTTATTGACGCCGTAATCGGACTGCCCGCGAACCTGTTCCACGGCACAAGTATCCCGGTTGCTGTTCTGGTCATGAAGCGTAATCGCAACGGCAATTCGGATAATATTCTTTTTATCGACGCGTCAAAGGAATTCGAAAAAGGCAAGACGCAGAACGTACTGCGTGAAACGGATATCAAGCGCATCGTTTCCGCCTACGAAAACCGCGTTGACGTTCCGCAGTACGCTCACGTCGCGGCCATGGACGAAATCCGTGCAAACGACTTCAATTTAAACATCCCGAGATACGTTGATACCGCCGAAAAAGAAGAGGAAATTGACCTGCAAAAGCTTACGTCCGATATGAAGAAGACGGATGAGGAGATTGCAGCCGTTTCAGATTCTCTTAAAGAGTCATTTGCTCAGCTCGGCTTGGAATTTCCGTTCTGAGGTGCGCTATGAGCGAAGCAAAGAAAAACGTACCGAAACTGAGATTTCCGGAGTTTAACGACGCTTGGGAACAGCGTAAGCTTGAAGACGTAGTCGAATTCTTGGATACAATGCGTAAACCTTTAGAGGGAGCTAAGAGAGTATCTGGCCCTTATCCTTATTATGGTGCATCTGGAATCGTTGATTATGTTGATGGATATTTGTTTGATGAGGAACTTATATTACTCAGTGAAGATGGTGCAAATATTACAGACAGAAATTACCCTGTATGTTTCTTGGCATCAGGTAAATACTGGGTTAATAACCATGCTCATGTATTAAAAACAAAATCTGGAAATGAAAATAATTTCATTTGTAATTCCTTAGAAAGAAAGGATTATAAACAGTACAACTCAGGTATGGCAATGCCAAAGTTGAATCAAGAAGTGTGCAGAGGAATTCCTGTTAGTTGTCCGAGTTATGATGAACAAAAGAAAATAGGTGACTATTTTAGAAATCTCGACAACCTTATCACCCTTCATCAGCGCAAGTTGTCTGAGATTAAAGAATACAAGAAATCAATGCTGCAGAAAATGTTTCCGAAGGAAGGCGAAACAGTCCCGGAAATCAGATTCCCCGGCTTCACCGGCGCTTGGGAACAGCGTAAGGTTGGAGAGCTCTTAACAGAACGTAATGAACAAACACCGATGAGTAGTGAGTATCCACTCATGGCATTTATTGCTAACGAAGGTGTTACGTCCAAAGGGGAGCGTTATGACAGGAGCGCCTTGGTCAAAGACACCGTTGGAAAGTTATATAAAAGAACCGAGTTTGGAGATTTTATCTACAGTTCAAACAATCTTGAAACGGGGTCGATAGGCTTGAATAAGTACGGAAAAGCCTGCATTTCTCCCGTTTATAGCATCTTTTATCCAACAGGAATAGCGGATTCAAATTTTCTTGGAAGGCGATTGGTAAGAAGAGATTTTATCAATGCAATGGTGAAGTGGCGTCAAGGTGTCATATATGGTCAGTGGCGCATTCAAGAGTCTGACTTTGTGAGAATTGAAGTGGCAGTTCCATCACTTGACGAACAGCGCAAAATTGGTGCTTTCTTAGACCAACTCGACAACATTATCGCCCTTCATCAGCGTAAGCTTGACGAAACAAAAGAATACAAAAAGTGCCTGCTTCAGCAGATGTTCGTATAGAAATAAAAAGCTATCTGGAGATATAAAATGACAAAAGACAAAAACAATACACCGGCACCTGCCGCCGATACCAAGAATACACCGGCGCAGAACGGCGGGAACGCTCAGAACAAAAACAACAACAATCAGAATAACAAGAATAATCAAAATCAAAATCAGAAGCAAAAGCAGAATCAGAGCCGGAAAAATCAAAACCGGCAGAATCAAAACCAAGACAATAACGGCAATAAGAAAAACAAGCTTTCGGTCAAGGATGAATTTGAACTGCGCGAAAAGCGGTTGAAGCTTGTTTACAGGGTTCTGTACGTTGCGGCAATCCTGTGGGCGGCTGTGATAATTACGTTAAGCAGGACTGAGATTACAACAATCGTTGCACCGTTCTATGCATTTCTGCTGTCCGTTTCGAGTGTGTTCATCATAAGAGTTGTAAAATACGCGCTCGGTGAGCTGCGCTGCATGAAAATAATCGAACAAGCTGACGACTCTACGAAAACGGACGCGGAAACAAGTTACGGTTACATATGGTCGCTCTTCGGTCTGTCCCTCGTGATTCACGCTGCTTTGTTACTGTTCAACGTAGCAGTCGGCAATGTGTTCACGTTGAAGTTTTTCCTGATTACGTTTGCCGTGTGCGGCGTAATTCATCTTGCGTTTAATATCGTTGACCTGGTATTTGCAATATTAAAGAAGCCGCTTAAGCAGGGATATAAGAAGTCCTCGGATATCGTGGGAGCCATCATCATAAACGTAACGGTATATTCAGTTTGCTCGCTGTTCCTGATGGCAGCGTTGGGCAACGCTTAAGCTTCGGTGTGATAACCGCAAAGGTTTCTGTCATAATCTGAGTGTACAATAAAACATTTCTTTTTCGGGACACCCTCCGGAAGCGTTCAGAAAGCGTTTTTCGGGAGGTTTCCTGAACAGATTTGGACTAACACCATTAAATGGACAGGAGGGCTGTATGAGCGAAATATGGGGTTATGCGCGGTGCTCGACAGACGAGACGCGGCAGGATATTGACAGGCAGAAACGGGAACTGCTGAAGATGGGCGTTCCGGATGAACGGCACGTCTTCTTTGAATACGCGTCCGGAGCGTCAAAGGAGCGTAAGGAGCTTGTGCGGCTGTTTGAGACCGCAAAGCCGGGCGATACAATAGCGGCGACGGAGGTGTCGAGACTTACCCGCTCGACGCAGCATCTGTGCGAGATACTGGCGGAGGTACAGCAAAAGCATCTGTGCATCAGAATCGGAAGCTTTACCGTTGACTGCAGAACGGAAGACATAGACGCAATGACCAAGGGCATGCTCATGATGTGGGCGGTGTTCTCCGAGATGGAACGTGATATCATAAGCGAGCGCGTCAAATCGGGAATGCGCAACGCCGCAGCCAAGGGCAAGCAGATAGGAAGACCGACCACGACCGCGGACGCTCTGCCGCGTGACTTCTGGAGAACGTTGAAGCTGTATCAGCAGGGCACCATTACGGTGAGCGATATGGCGCATATGCTCAACTGCTCACGGACTACGGTATACAAGTACATGGACGTTGCGGGAGTACGGCGCTGAACATACCGGATGAACAGAAACTGCAATTACAATATAAGCACATAAAGTCATAGGCGGAGAGTCTATGACTTTTATATTCGGTATCCGACCATAGTTTCCATATTGATACCATCGGAAAGATGATTTAATAAGATTGTTATTGTAATTAAAATCCTGTAAAATGTACTTGCAAAAACTCGAGTATTGTGATATAATGTCATTTGGGGTATTATTAGATTTTTAATATAGCCAGCATAATGAAGTATCGGGACAGTGAGTGTTTAATACTTGCTGCGAGACTTCAATTCTTTATATAATGCAAACTTTTAAGGGTTGGTAGGGCAAGATGTATAACGACAATATCATTTTCATAATGAGCGATTATCTTCACAAGGCCGCGCAGGCACTTTCTGCGTGGCTTTCTGACATGCTTCCGAAATCCGGAAAAAACTGGTGGGAGGAGTGTGTACTTGCCAATCTAAACTATCCTCAAATAGAACTCATTGAGAAAAAAGGAATCACGAAACTTGAGGAATTAGACCTTTCCGCGCTGCTTCGTGTTGCCAATAAGTCATGGTATACCATGCGCGGATATGCGTATCTCCCTACCAGCGAGAGAGAATGTATACGTGATATGATTGGGGTTAGAAACAACTGGGCTCATGTTGGTGTTGAGCTGCCGGGAAAGGATACAATCATTTCGGATATTCAATGCCTCATTCAGTTTTTCATTCAGGTTAATAGAAGTGAACTTGTCCCGGAACTGGAACAGCTCAAGGAGAGAGTAGCAAGACCGGATGCTTTAAAAAGTGAAACACGACCGAGCACGACGGTCGGCAAGGCTATCAAAGAACAGCCTGTAACAGAATCGAAGCACGATGACGGTATCACAGAAAAAAGTCTTGTGTATATTGTTGGAAATCCGGATACCAAGGGCATGGTTTTTTCCGTCACACAGCTTGGCGGCACTAAGAAATACGAAGTGTTTGTTGAAGGTGCCCTGAAAACATATTATGATGGTCAGATTGCACTTGCGAATTCCGAGCCGGAGTATGAATGGGTAGATTCGGAGACGATGCGCAGTTATCTTTCCGCCTATCAGATTAATAACCCGTCAGCCGGAAATCTATATTCTTTGAACGCTGCGCGCATAGATTTTGTGCCTTACCAGTTCCGCCCCGCTTTAAAATTGATAAAAGCCGACGAGCCGAGAATTCTTATCGCAGATAGTGTCGGCGTCGGTAAAACTATAGAAGCCGGCTTAATAATAAAAGAGCTTCAAGCCCGTTCCGATATGGAAAACATCTTGATTATTTGTCCCAAACCGCTTGTTGTGGACCGCAAATGGGAAAACGAGATGAAACGCTTCGACGAGGAATTTATACCTTTGGACGGCGCTACTCTTCGTCAGATAATATCAGATACTGACCGCGACGGGGAATGGCCTTCCCGCTACGGAAAGGTAATTATTCCGTATTCCATTCTGGATGCCAATACGTACAACGGCAATCAATCAAAGCATAATAAGAGCTTTGGCCTGCTGCAGTTAGACCCGGCGCCGCACTTTGATTTGGTTATTATCGACGAGGTTCATCATTTACGCAACGGGAGCCTTGAAAAAGAAAAAGCATACGCTTATAAATGTGTTCATTATTTTTGTCAACACGCTGATGCAGTGGTAATGTTGACCGCAACTCCGCTGCAGACAAGCAATGACGACCTTTATACACTGCTTAACTTATTGCGTCCGGATGTAGTGATTGACAAAAAAAGCTTCGAAATGATGTCACGTCCCAATCCGTATATTTCTCAATGTGCCCATATTGTAAGAGCCGCAGGCGAAAACTGGCAAACGGAAGCATCCGAGGCGTTAAACAATGTATTAACGACACAATGGGGTGAAAATGTAATTGCATCCAACCCGTTGTTCGAACAAATCCGGAATGTTCTGAAACAGGAAACGGTTACTCGGGAAGAACGTGTGAAACTGATTTCCGACATTGAATCCCTTCATAGTTTTAACATGATGTTGAACCGTACGAGAAGAAAGGATATTCAGGATTTCTGCATCCGCAGAACACATACGTTGGAAAGCAGCTTTACCGAGCCGCAGCGTAAGCTTCATGACGCATTATTATCATTTGAGGTGGCTGCTCTTTCAAAATTGCACAGCGGGCGCGGCGCTAAATTTATGATGTCGACAATTCGGCGTCAGGCCGCAAGCTGTATATTCGGACTTGCTCCTCATATTCGGGATATAATCGACCGCAGATTCAAACAGATGATAGATGACCCTGAATATGATTATGATGGAGATGAACTCAGCGACAGCGAACTCGAAGCGTTCCGTTCAATTGCTGAAAACATACTCGAATTAGCGGACAATCTGCCCGAATATGACCCGAAATTTGATGATGTGCTCCGTATAATCAAGGAAAAGCAAAAATCAGAAAACAATAAGATAATTCTGTTCAGCACATTCCGATACACATTGTATTACATCAAACGCAAACTACAGGATGCCGGCCTGCGCGTTGAACAGATTGACGGAAGCGTAAACAATGAAGACCGTCTTGATTATCGCGAGCGGTTTGAACTTCCGAAAAACAATCCCGATGCTATCGACATCATACTCTTTACCGAAGTCGGTTCCGAAGGCTTGGACTATCAGTTCTGTGATATGATGATAAACTACGATTTACCGTGGAATCCCATGCGTATCGAGCAAAGAATCGGCAGAATAGACCGTCGTGGTCAGGGAAGCGAAGTTGTAAATATATATAATATCATTACCAGCGACACTGTTGATGCGGATATATATGACCGTTGTCTTTCTCGCATTGGCGTATTTGAAGGCAGCATAGGAGAGTGCGACGAAATCCTCGGTGAAATCGGCAGACAGATTGAAATGATTGCGATGGATACCGACCTTACCGACGAGGAACGCAAAGAAAAGCTCGAACAAATAGCGGATAATGAGGTGCGCAAAGCTCAAGAGCTAAATAAACTTGAAAACGAGGAAAAGGAACTGTTCGGATTTGATTTGTCGAATTATACGATGTCAAAGGAAATCCAGGAGGCGGAAAGCCCGTTCCTTTCACCGAGAAGCATACAGCACCTTGTAGAAATGTATCTTAATCATCGCTTGGAAGGAAGCAATTATATTCTGGGCGATGGTCCTATGAAAACTCTGCGTCTCAGTGCCGTAGCGCGTTCAGAAATCCTTACCGACCTCAGAAAACTGACAGGTCTGCGGAACAGTCTGCGCAGAAAATGGGAGGTATATCTGAAAGGCAACAATCCGAATCATCCCATTACGTTTGATTCAGAAACTGCCGAGAAAGAACGTAATTCCTTTTTCATCACGCCTGTCCACCCTCTGGTTAAACAAGCTGCGTCATATTTTGCAACAAACAAGCTTGTGTACATACATTTGGAATATCACTCTGACGAAGTCCCGGCCGGCGATTATCCGATGTCTATATACGCATGGAATTATGTCGGCATTCGTTCAAGCTTCAAGTTGGTTGCGATTTGCGAAGAGCCTATAATTGCCGCGGAGCTGCCGGAATACATTTTGACTGCAACTGCGGTTGATTACCCTTCAAAGCTGAATCAGGATTCTTGGAAAGCGCTTGAGGAACATCATATTCGTTTGTGGTCAGAAGAAAAAGCTCAACACACCGAATCTACAAAGCAAATAGCGCGTTATAAACTGGAGAGCTTAAGCAACAACTATAAAAACAGGAAAATGGTCCTGGAAAGGAAAATTGCGGAAGCCGGCGACAGCAGAATTGTTACCATGCATCAGTCAGAGTTGGAAAATGCTACGCAGCGCTACAAGCTGAAAGTGGCGGAAATTGAAGAAAAAATAGCAAAAGCAGATATACACACAACGTTGATTGCCAACGGAATAATCACCGTAAAGTAAAGAGGTATACGTTTTGAAAATAGCTGACAGAATCCTTCAAAATCAAGATAGAGACGGCATGCTGAGACGGTCTCTCGAACGAATAATACAGCTTTATACAGACAAATCGCATTTTGTTTACGAATTGCTTCAAAACGCAGAAGACGCGGAAGCAACAAGCATCAGATTTGTCCAGTATTCAGACAGGCTGGAAGTTATGCATGACGGAAAATCGTTTACTACTGAGAACTTGCGGGGTTTATGTGACATAGGTCAATCTGACAAGGTGAACGATTTAAACCAAATAGGAGAATTCGGCGTTGGGTTTAAGTCGGTTTTCGGTATTTGCGAAACAGTTCAACTGTATAGTGCTCCTCGCGAAAATGAACTGTCGGACAATTGTTATCCGTTCTCAGTAGAAATAAAGGATTTTACAATACCCATCGACATTACACCTGCCGCTATTCCGAGTGGATATACTACACTTTTTGTCTTTCCTTACAAAGTCGGTCTCCAGTTTTCCGGGTTTAAAACCATAGACGCTTTGAGCGAAGCAATTACAACACGACTCAAAAACCTGGGCGTGACAACGCTCCTTTTTATGCGCCATCTCAATCTTATAGAATACGAAATAAAGATTGACGGAAAAGAGGCGTCCGGTGAGTATTTACTTGACACCGAAATAATAAACGACCACTGTACCCGTGTTTCGGCGGTTGAATCGGAAGATGAAAAAACCGACGAGTCTCTGTCATTTATAAAATTCTCAATGCCTTTAGATTCCGATGCTCCGTCGCGAACAATCGACATTGCATTTACTATATCAAAAGACAAAGACGGAAAAACATCATTTGTTAAGGCGAAAAACCCGTATATTTCCGTTTACTTTCCTACCGAGACGGAGAGCAAACTTGATTTTATTATACAAGGTCCGTTTCGTACAACCCCGAACAGAAGCAGCGTCCCATATGACGAAGAAGAAAATCAGGCTCTCGCGGAAAAAGCGGCAAAGCTGCTGAGACAAAGCGTTCTTGAACTGTGTGACAACGGGCTTCTTGACCTTAGCTTTATAAAAATACTCCCAATCAACTATGATGCATTTAATATATACCCTCTCTTTTTGCCGTTATATAAAGAGATTCAGGACTTGCTTTCGTGTGCGAACGTTTTGCCGACTAAAGACGGCACCGGTTATACAAATGCTTTCAGGGCGATTATTGCAAGAAGCAAGGAACTGGCAGAGCTGCTGCCGAGCGATTTAATCTCGGAGTTAATCAACGACGGAAGGCATTATGAGTGGCTCCCCGTCTCGCTGACAGAAACAGGTCCATATAAAGACGTTCATTCGTATTTTTCTAACGTACTGGGAATAAGCGTTCTTCGCCCGGAGGACTTAAAGCCCTATTTCAACAAGAATAGTAGTTTTCTTGAAGCGCGTGACAACGACTGGCTTGTCAAGCTGTATAAACTGTATGAGACAATACCGACGAAGTTCTCCGAAACAGCTTCTGGCAATATGCTTGATGCCGTTATCGTCCGTACAGCGTCGGAATGTATAGTGGCGCCGTATCGCAAATCAACACGTTCATATATAGCGAATGTATTTCTCCCTTCGAGCAAGACTATGCTCCAAGGGGTTGAATATGTCCATCCTTATCTATATGAAAGATGTCGTTCATTTTTTGAAAATGTGCTTCACCTGAAGGCGCCGGACCCATACGAACAGTTTAC
Organism: uncultured Ruminococcus sp.; assembly: GCA_902762505.1. Classification (GTDB taxonomy): domain Bacteria; phylum Bacillota; class Clostridia; order Oscillospirales; family CAG-272; genus UBA1248. The sequence continues at coordinate 73,684 of CACWOQ010000007.1, forward strand.
TAAATCTCTGGAAAGGCGTTATTCTGGTTCTTCGTATGAAGGCTCGTTTGATGAGCATGTTCAAGATGTTGGCAATATTGCAAGATATATTAAAAGCATCGATTACGATGATGACCTTAAAAGAATACTCAAAAACGCGTTTTATTTAAAGTGCCGTTCGGAAAACGGTGATTGCTGGTTACGTCCGTATTCAACTGTTATCAGGTTTCCTGTTTCAAAAACCGGATTAATGTTGGAACAGTATTATAAGGGAATCGCACCGGATGTGTTTTTTGTGGATTATGAAACATATAAATCGAAAGGAGTCACATATGATGACCTACACTCACTTGGTGTCATCGACAATATCACTTTAAATAATGACAAAACTGGCGGTTTGCAGACTGGTGATTATGGGCGTCAAACTGCATGGAGTACATATGGTGATTTTCGCTGGAAGCTCAGTATCGACAGGGTCGAGGAGGCACTTCGCTATATTACAGGACACGCTGAGAGTGGGGACGCAATAGTAAAATCGCAGGTGATTTTCAAAATACTTCAAGAAAACATTGCAAAGCTCTCCGGAGATGTTTATTTCGGAGGAAAGACCCAAAACAGGCACGATGAGCCGGCAGAGATAATTCATATACTGAATAAAACGGGATACAACTCAAAACTTGCGGGCTGGAACGGAAAATGGCTTTACACAAAGTCAATGGAACTGGTTTCCCACAAGGATATATCAAAATATGACTTGAATACCGCGGTATACGGAAATGTAATACCAGATACCAATTTGTATGAACTCATCGGGTTTAAAAAAGACGAGCAAGACCAGCACGAGGCCTTCGTCAAGGATTATAATGCCCTATCTAAAGAAAAGAAGCAATTCTTCTTTGAGACAGAATTAAAAAACCGTTTTAATATTACGCTGGAACAGCTTAGTCGCGAATATGTGAGCTTTTCACACTGGAGAGATTCAAATACTCAATATGAAGGAGTTCAAACCGAAGTTGATGATTTTGAATTCCCAACAGCCCCGGTCAAAAACTGGGATGCGCTGAGAAAGCACGCTGCTCAAATATTGTCTTACGCAAGCCCCACAGTATATGCCCCCGTAGTTCGTAGCGTACGTGTCAGCCGGAATAACGATGATGTTCGTGCATATCTTAAAAACATGTATCGAATCAACTCATCAAACCGATATGCATGTCAACTGTGCCATAAACCGTTTTCAAACAGTATGGAAATGAGTCAGTTGGAGCAAAAGCCGGACGTAGAGCTTGACCCGATGAACATCTGCCTTTGCCCAAATTGCGCCGCAAGATTCAGAATGCTGAGAAATGATGAGTACAAGTTTAATCAGCTGATTAAAGCCATACTTGACACGTCGGAGACTGATATTGACGTCAATGACCACGTCTCGGTTTCTGTTGGTGATTATGACCTTTGGTTTACGCCTGTCCATATAGCCGAAATAATAGAATTGATTAAACTTAAAAAGAAGGCGAATGAAAAAGATAACGCAACGTCTCAAAAAGAAACTAAAGGAACCAATGATGGACCTTCGAGCGATGTCAGAGCATATAAAGAACTGATTGGCAAAAAGGTTTATCATAGTCCGTCAAACAGTTATGCATATGTTATCCAGTGCGAAAATAACTGGGTTTATTTGAGATTTGAAACAGGTGAAAGAGCCGGAGATATAGTTAAGTATGATTTAAATATGTGCCTGAAAAATAACTATATCACAGTTGTTGGTTGACGCTGTTGTGATATCGGCACAATTAATACTTTTTGATATTTAGGCTCTTTTGCGAATTTCATAACAAGACCAGTGAAGTAAATACCTAAAGTCATAGGCGGAGAGTCTATGACTTTTATATTCGGAGTTATATATCAAAGAGATATCAGATGAAGAAGATATACATATCGTAAGAAGAGGATATATGTATAGATGTGCAGGGATGTAATTACGGGCTGCGCCGTGGAGCGGTACGGCGTCGTGTGCTGCGGCAGTGTTTTTAGGCCGATACGACGGCTGCCGTGCGGTTTCCGAGTCAAGGAAGTGTTTCTTTGCCGCCTTGATTAGGCGCTCTGCGATTACGTCCGGCATTCTCTCAGCTGACGCCTGCATCGTCCAGGGCATAACGTCTCTTGCTCTGAGCATGTCTATACCTTCATAGCGGCAGAGATATATACCGTTATCCCTGAGCATGGAAAAAAGACCGGCTGTGTTACGGTCCGGTTTGGCTTCGCCTCTAATGATTTTGCACAGAGCGTCAACGCGTTTGTTGACGGTGCTCTCACGCATCTTCAGGTGTTTTTCTTTAAGCAGCATACGCGCAGTGCGTATAAGCGTTTTCAACGGCAGAATCCTGCCTCCGCGCTCGAAAATATCGAGTGACGCATTATATATCTCCACCCATATCGCGGGATATTTAAGCACCATGTCCGCGGTGTATTTGCTTGTAATTTCCTTTGCGGTCGCATTCTTTTTGCACTCTGCCTCTATCCGTACCGTTGGCGGCAGTATGTCGTGTACCTCCCGCGGCAGCGCAGGGTCTTCGTTTTTGACGTACGCTTTCACAAGGTCGCCTTTGGAATATTCCACATAGTCTGACTGGTTGTCTTCCTCATCTCCGTACACTATATGCTTTATACGCCCGGCGTCCGGTGAGGTGCTCAGCGCTGATATGAAACTGTGAGCTTTATCCATGGTATCGAATTCAAGCGTGCGAAATATATCTATTCTTGAAATCATTGCCGACGCTATGCGATACGTTTTGCCCGTCACGGCAAAAATCTCACGCTCGACCGTGTCGCGGATTATCGGGTACTGATGATACTCGTACGGGAAGGCGTTGCAGCCGTTGGCGAGTCTGCTCGCCGAGAATTCCGCGGTAAGAACGTGGGCTTTCGGAACGTATGTAAACCGCACGTCCTTGCGTTTGCAGAAATACATCTCCTCGCCCTTCCGCTGCCATAATTCGCTGTCCATACTGAAATATATGTGCTTAAAATATATCCGCACAGTATCAACGCTTAAATCCGTTTTTATCCGATACACGTCCCATCGCCCCTTTTTTCGGTTTGATGGGATTATGACAGAAAAATTTTTTCTTGCACAAATGCTCGCGGAGAGCCGTTTACCGCGCTCTTTGCCTAAAAGGGCGGAATCAGAAAAAAGAAAAACGGCCTTTCAAATCATGAAAGACCGGGTAGATTAAACGGACTTTTGACCTTATGTTCAACTTAAGGTCAAAGTGGCGTTACAACGGATTTTTGACACTAAGTAGTATTTAGGGTCAAACTCGTTTCATTTTCAGTTTTTGATATATCTTGTGGCTCTGCCGGAGCCGATTTTTCTTATTGCGCCGTCTCGAATCATTCTGCCGAGGACGGCTTCGACCGTGCTCGGGCTCACGTCCTTCAATACGCCGCATATATCGGTCTTTGATACCGGCACAAGCGAGTTGAGCACAGTCTGCTCTATCCTCATGTTTTTCGGAATGGCTTTACCGTTTACAGCCGAAAAGCGCGTGTTCAGCTCCTTGTAGCACATATACAGAGTTGAAAGGAAGTTTTCAATAAAGGGGATGCAGTCGTTTGAATTTTCGTGCCAGCCGTCGGACGACCTTTGCAGCGCGTCATAGTACTGATATTTGTATTTGTTTATTTGCTCCTCAAAAGATACGTACCTGACGATATCATACCCGCTTTTGTAAAGCAGCAGAAGCGTGAGCAGTCTTGACAGTCTGCCGTTTCCGTCCTTGAAAGGATGTATGCAGAGAAAATCGAGAATCACGCACGGGATAAGCAGCAGCGGCTCGATTCCGGAATCGGATGCGGCGTCGGAATACGCAAGCAAAAGCTGCTCCATCGCAGCGGGAACCTCGTCCGCCGGGACCGGTCTGAATCTGACGCGCCGACTTCCGCTCGAATCCTCCTCTATTATCAGATTGTTATCCGTTTTGTATTTACCGCCGTATTCATATCCCGCGTGTTCATACATCTTCCTGCGCATAAGAAGAACGGTGTCTTCGTTGAAGCTCATGTTCTGCCATCCGAGATGAATATCGTTCAGAACGTCTCTGTATCCGGCGATTTCAGCTTCGCTGTGGTTCCGAGGAGCGCTGTTATGTTCAACGATTTCGGAAATTCTCTCGTCGCTTGTGATAATTCCCTCTATGGCGTTTGAGCTCTTTACGGACTGAACCTTTGCGATTGACCGTAAAGATTCAAACAGAGACGCGTTATCGGCGCGCCTGATATCCGACGTGGCTTTCAGAGATGATATTCCCGACGCCAAAGAGAACAGTCTCGCCGGTATCATTCCGTCCGCAAGAAAAGAATAATCGAATTTTCTCATATATCCACCTCTTTCTGCACATATTATATCATATTATATGCAGATTGTCAAGTGTTATATGCATATAGAACGGAGCAATATGTGCAGATAATAACGTTCCGATTGATATCAAACGCTTGAACTAAGCCGATAAGTGCAGAATAGTGTAAGAACTGTTGAATTATTCGTGTATTTTAGTGTAAAAAAACGCTTAAATACGGTTGACTTTTACACGAATATGTGATACAATAGCCTCAGATGTAAAAGGAGGTAAAAACGATGTATCGAAAAATCAGCATGTATCTTGATGAATGGAAGAACAGTCCGCACCGCAAGCCTCTGATACTGCAGGGTGCAAGACAGGTCGGAAAGACTTTTACCGTCCTTGAATTTGGCAGAACAAGATATGATAACGTTGCGTATTTCAATTTTGAAATGAATCCGATGCTCGGAAGAACGTTTGACGGTGACATAAGCCCGGATTATCTGGTACCGGTTCTTTCCCATATATGCGGGCAAACGATAGTCCGTGAACGTACGCTCATCGTATTCGATGAGGTTCAGCTTTGCGAAAGGGCGCTGACGTCGCTCAAATACTTTTATGAAAACGCGCCCGGGTATCATATTATTGCGCTCGGAAGCTTGCTCGGTGTGGCGGTAAACCGCGCAAATTTTTCATTCCCCGTCGGCAAAGTCGATATGAAAACCATGTACCCGATGGATATTGAAGAATTCATGCTTGCCCTGGGTGAAGATATGCTTGTTGAAAGAATCAGGGAATACTTTGATACGCACTCTCCGATGCCCGATGCGCTTCATGACTCTGCAATGAGGCTTTACCGTGAATATCTTGTTGTGGGCGGAATGCCCGAATGCGTTTCGCAGTATGCCGCAACAAAGGATTTCATACTTGTACGGACCATACAGGAAAATATTCTTGCGGCGTATCTGAACGATATGAGCAAGTACAATAATCTTAACGAGATAAAAAAGACGCGCCTTGCTTATGAGAATATTACGGTCCAGCTTTCAAAGAAGAACACGAGATTCCAGTATAAGCTCATAAAAACGGGAGCACGCGCCGCAGAATTTGAAAATGCGATTGAGTGGCTGGCCCTTTCCGGAATCGCATGCAGGGTTTACAAAGCGGAGCAAATTAAAAAGCCGCTTGAAAACTACAAAGATATCGACGCGTTTAAAATATACGTGTCCGATATCGGTTTGCTTTGCGCAAAGAAGCAGCTTTTTTCTGACGATATCCTTTATATGTCCGACGAGCTTGATGATTTCAAGGGCGGAATGGTTGAGAACTACGTCAATTTCCATTTGACGGCTAAGGGCTATATGACGTATTACTGGGAGTCGGAGAGAGGCGCCGAAGTCGACTTCGTGATTCAAAGAGAAGGAAGAATCATACCGGTTGAGGTCAAATCCGCTGATAATACGCGCGCCAAAAGTCTGAAGATATATATGGACACTTATTCACCGGATTACGCGATAAAGCTGTCTGCAAAGAACTTCGGCTTTGAGAATAACATAATGACGGTACCGCTGTACGCGGTGTTCTGTATTTGACGGCGCGGGGTTGCGTTGATACAGCCGAATCAAAATAGCGGTTTATACCATCCATTTATGGTGGTGTAAACCGTTATTTTTGTTTTTGCCGTTTTATCGCGCGAGGAAAACTGACATAATGGTTATGAAATCGAGATGAAAGGAGTAAAAAGCCGTGAGAAAAAAACTCTCATACAGCCGGCGCCGTTTGCGTGCGCCGGGACGCCTCAAGGGAAGCGTTTGAAAAGCGGGACATCTGTCGGGTTAACCGTCCCGCTTGTTTTTATTATGACAGAAATACGCAAACTCGTGCATAAGAGTAAGAGTGCCTTTGCCGGTCGTGCATAAGACCCGCGCCGACGTGCGCGTCAAAAAAGAGTGCTTGCCGTATTGACATACGGCGGTCGTAAGACTTAAACGTAAAAAAATATGGAGGTACGTATGGGACATAAAAAGAAAGGTCAAGCGCCGTCCCGCTCGCTTCACCGTCAGGCGTACGACGTATTGAACGGTATGCTGCAAAAGGGACAGGGGCGAAGCAAAAGAGCGGATAAGGACGCGGGCGTCATATCCGATTATATATATTCCTTTTCAACGTTCAAATCATATATGCGCCACGTTGATTATTTTGTCGACTGGATTAAGATAAATCATCCCGACGTCACAACGCTTAAGAAAGCGCGTCAGTACGTTAAAACGTGGCTTGAAGAGCGGGAGGCGTCCGGAAAGTATTCCGCTTATACGCTGCAGCTTGAGACCGCTGCGCTTGCGAAGCTGTACGGAATCAGCCCGGACGACGCGGACAGATACACTCCACCGACGCGTCACAGAAGGGATATCGTGCGCAGCAGAGAGCGCACGGAGACGGACAGACACTTCTCGGAGTCACGCAACGGGCTTCTGGTCCGGTTCTGCCGCGGTACGGGACTGCGGAGGGCCGGATTGACTTCAATCAAATCAGACTGTCTGTATTCCGCAAAAGAGCTTGATTCGATGATACCGGACCTGAAGAAAAAAGCCGCGCTCACCGAGCGCGAGCGGGCGTTGATTGACTGTTACGGGAAGATTTCGGTATTCAAAGGAATTCCGAACTATTATATCCTTGTTAAAGAGAAGGGCGGCAAGTGGCGGCTTGCGCCCGTTCTCACTCAATTTGAAAAAGAGATTGCGGAGAAGATTAAGTCAACCCAGCCGGGCGTCAGGGTCTGGCTTAACGTTCCGAAAGCCTGCGACGTCCACGGTTACCGCGGTGAATACGCCGCGGCGCTGTACAAGACGTACGCGCGGGATATTGACGATATCGGGGATAAGAAAGATATATACAGCTGCCGGGGCGACCTGAGGGGACTCAGGCTCGATAAAACCGCAATGCTCGCTGTCGAGAAAGCCCTCGGTCACGAATCAATGCATACCTTTGCGTCGCACTATGCGCAGAAAATATGAAGAAAACAACGGCAAGAAAGAACTTACAGTATTTGACATATGCGGAATAATAAAAAGGTCGAGACAGTGTATCCCGACCTCTAAACTCAACGAAATGATTATGATTAAGAATCCGACGTGGCGTCTTCCGTTTGTTCGGTTTTTCTTTTTTTTAAATCGTATTCTTGGACACTATTCAAAAGGTTTTGTATAACCTGATTGTAATAGTCAATTTTTTCCTGGTCATACGTCATAAGAATATCATATCTTGACGATGCTTCCCATAAAGTCAAAATATTTGCCATATCAGATATGTCATCAGGTACAATGAAGTCTGTCTCACTTTCAATACGGGCAATCAATGATGCAATATTATGAGTTTTAAATCTGCTTTCTGTTTCGTCAACACCGTTTAAATTATGCAATACGTATTTAAGTAATTTTTCAACGGCTTGCTGTGAGTGATATGCAAGAAGTTCGATGCACTCATACCTCTTGGTTTCTTTGTACTGCTTGGTGTTGTTATCTATGTCGAATAAATCCATTTGAACTTTTTTAAGAAAGTCTATCATATACAACAACCCCCGTTTCGTTTACAATTTTAGTAAAGCTCGGCGAAAGAACGTCAGATTCAAGCGTATCAACTAAGTAGTCGCATGCAATACAAATTTTTTTGAGAGCATCAACAAATGTCCTGTTATCACGGTTGGGAGAACGATAAAAGCAGAAGTCAACATCACTGTCAGACCTGCAATCGTCACGTACAGAACTACCGAAAACTACTACCTTCTCGATATCAGAGCATTGCGCGGCAATTTCTGCGCTTTTTTTGACCATGCTTCTTTTTATGGGGTTGATTTTATCAATATTCTGTATCATATCGCACCTCCTGTTTTTATTCTATACTTGATTATAACATTGAGAAAAAGAATTGTCAAGACATTTTTACAAACGGTATTTTTTTCGCAGTTTGCAAATTTTTTTCTTACACAGGTGTTACTATATGTAGCTGCAATTCCCTGAAAAATCACTATATGTTCCTCGTGCAAGTTGTGTGGGAAAATTTTCGGTCTGTCATAACCTTAATGGAGCGAAAAAAGAGCGCTCAAAACGGCAGATGTGATTTTTATCGTATCGCCCGAACTGTCATAACAACGGCAAACAGGGTGGAAGGAGACGAATAAACCCGCCCCGGTTTTGAAGGGAAAGGACGGAGGCCGGGTTATATCAGAAAAATCAGTCTGTCATAATCAAATCAAAACAAATAAGGGAGTAAAAAAATGACACAGAAAGAATTCAACGAAATTTTCGCCAAGGAATGCATCCGCACGAGTGAGCTTGTAAAGCTGTTCGATACGAGCGAGTCGGGAGCGTCGATTATAATGGGCAACATCAAGCTCAAGTACGACAGGTTAAACATAAGGGGTAAGTGCCACGTGCTTGACTACTGCGATTACTTCAGAATCCCCTACCCGAACAGATACAACGGCAACGCGCCCGAAACGGAGATATACATACCGGAATTAACAAAAGAAGACAAGCGCGCACACCTGTTCATCAGTCCGAGAGAAGATAAGAAGAGGGACGAAGGCTATGGAAAAGCAATACTGGATTAGGTCTCGCAAATTCACGGTAAAAGCGTACACCACAAAAAACAAAGGAAGAATGTACAAGCTCAGATTCCGCGTCTTCGATATGAAGACCGGAATCGAGATATACAAGGGTAAGACGTATAAGACGAAATCTGCGGCCGAGAACGCGTACTACGACTTCATCGACAAGTACTGCGTGCTGGTCACCGACAACGGATGCGGCACGGAAGAAGCAGTCCCGGAAAAGCGTCTGCCGACGGTAAACAGCGCGTATGCGGAGTATATGACGCTGATAAAGCGTACAAACAAGAGCTCGACCGTAAGAGACAAGGAATCCGTTTTCAAAAACCACATTCTGCCCGACTTAGGAGAGTATCGCCTGAACGAGCTGTCAAAAGAAACGCTTACGAAATGGTATAACAGATTCGTAAAGAAGAAAAAGAGGAGCGGGGCTGAATGCTACTCCGGCTCAAAGCTTAAGCAGACGAGAGCGTTTCTGAACGCGTTTCTCGAGTGGGCGGGTTCCGAATACGATACTCCGAACAACCTCGGAAAGGTTCCGCGCTATAAAATCAGCTCAGAGAAAAACAAGATAAATATGGGCGTAGGCGAAAGAGATATCTGGGATAAAGACGAGTTTGAGAAATTCGCCTCCGTCATAAATGACCCGCTGTACAAGACGTTCTTCACGTTTCTGTTCTATACGGGAAGGCGGGAAGGCGAGGTCATGGCGCTGTCTCCGTCCGATATAAAAGACGGCGAGGCGTTTTACAACAAATCCGTCACGTCAAAGGGCAGCGACAGAGAAAGCCCCTGGGAGATTACGAATACAAAGACGGGCAAGGGAGGACGTATTCCGTTCGGCAGTAAGGTAAAAGACGCGCTCGAAGAATACAGAAACAGCGGATACTACGATGAAAACGCGCGGTTTCTGTTCGGAGGAGACAGGCCTCTCGTCTGGTCGACGGTCAGAAGACGCTTCAAGCAGTATAAAGAGCTTGCCGGCGTCAAGGACATAAGAATCCACGATTTGCGTCACTCCTTCGTCTCCATGATAATCCACAATGGGGTAAAGCTGCCGGTTGTGGCAGAGCTTATCTCCGACACGCAGGAGCAGGTGATGAAAACGTACTCTCATCTGTATCTGAGCGACATGGGCAGCGCGGTCGAAAATCTGTAAATAAAACGGCTCCGGAGCTGTTTATTCCGGAGCTTTTTTTATGGCTGAAAAAGGGTCTTTCGCTGTATCAAAAATCGGGTCTAATCGGGTCTAATGGACCTGATGCGAACGGTAAAAAAGGGGATTTTGGGTCAAAAACTATGTGCATATTGCACAAAATTGAGGCAAACAGAAAACCGATATTTGTAATTTACATACAAATATCGGCCCTGGCGGAGAAGGAGAGATTCGAACTCTCGCGACGGTTTCCCGCCCTACACCCTTAGCAGGGGCGCCTCTTCACCGGCTTGAGTACTTCTCCGTGTGCAGTTCTTTTATTCGGTTGAGGGTCCGGTTGGCGGAGAGAGTGGGATTCGAACCCACGGCCCGCAAAACGAGTCACTGGTTTTCAAGACCAGCTCCTTAAACCACTCGGACATCTCTCCATAACGTGATATCGCGAAAGCTATGATACCACATTTTCACCGAATTGTCAAGTTGTTTTTTAAAATTTATCGGTTCCGGGGCGAATTTTATTTCAGCGCGTCATCGATCCCGGACAATACTTCCGCAAGAGCGTCCGGCGCACCGTTTTCGGGAAACGTTTTTATATATATACCGTCTCCGCGGCGGATATATACCTTCAGTTCGCCGTAATCCGGCATACCGTAATCGGTAAGATCCGCCAAAGCGAACGTTTCGTCATAGACCGGCGCCGTTTTTTCAAGTGCCGAGAGCGCGTGCTCCGACATTTCCGCAGGCGACACGAGAGCGCTGCCGTCGGTGTATACGCGTGCGAATTTGCCGCTCAGATCACAGAAATAAAAACCCGCCGTTATCCCGTCTTTTTCAAGCTGAGGCGTCGAAAATTCGATCGCCGCGGCGTACACGGTCGAGCCGCGTTTGTCCGCCGGGATATTCAGCTCCTCTGCGAGTCTCTGAAAAGTCCCGCCGGACAATAGCGACACCTTTTGCTCGGTATAAGACGTAACGGGGACGAGCCGTCCCGGATGCTTTACGCGATATACCGCCGTCAGCCCGCCGAACAGGCACAGCGCGGCGGCGAGCAAAGCGTAGACTGCCGTTTTTTTCATTTGAACGGCACCTTTTTGCGGTTCTGATTGTACGCCGAACGGGGATTTATGATCTCGCGCCAGTCAAGGTCGCCGTTGTCGAGGGCGCGTATAAGTATTTCCGCGGTCGCTATGTTTGTTGCGAGCGGAACGTTGTGTATATCGCACATGCGGATCAGATCCGCCTCTTCCTCGGTCATCGGCAATCCCTCGGACGTGTCTCTGAAATAAAGCAGGATGTCTATTTCGTCGTACGCTATGCGTGACAGTATCTGTTCCTCGCCGCCGTGCGAGCCGGAGAGGAGGCGCTCTATTTTCAGACCCGTGGCGTCAGATATATACTTACCGGTTATGCTCGTGGCGCAGAGGTTGTGCTTGCTCAGGATGCCGCAGTATGCGATGCACAACTGAGTCATAAGCTCCTTTTTCTTGTCGTGAGCGATAAGAGCTATTTCCATATTATCCTGCCTTTCTTTGTTTTATGTTATAATTTTACACAAGATGTCCTATTTTGTCAAGACCTTTTTTCGATTTGTACGGAGCACTCCGGAAAGGATCGGCACGGGGCGCGCGCCTGTTTTTTCCGCCAGCAGTCTGCCGGCGGTATTCTCGAAGGCTTTTGACGATATGAACGAAGGTCCGTCAGCCAGGACTCCCCGCTCCTGAGCGAACATGAGCGTTCTGTCGTACGGTATGACGCCCAAAAGCGGAGTTTTCGTCGCGTCTATCATTTCCAGTATCCCGGTCCGCTTGTCCTCTCCGACGGAGCCGGCGTCGAAGCTGTTTATCAGGAGCCTGCATCTTACGCCGTTCTGTCTCAGCCTGTCGGCTGTTTTCTCCGCGCCGCGAAGCGACGTCGGATTATGCGTTGCGACCACGATCGCGAGATCCGCGCAGCGCGACGCGACCGCCAGCGTGACCGAATCCGCGCCGGGCGTATCGAGTATGGCGTAATCGTATCCCGAGCATATTTCCGAAAGCCGCGAGGCGAATCCGTCCGGATCCGTCACTTCCTCGCGCCGGAACGGCGCTCCGAGCAGATGAAGACCCGGAAATGACGGAAAGGTGACGACGCAGTCCGATACGTCGCGTCTGCCGTATACCGCGTCGCATACGTCGAACAGCATCCTGTCCTCGCATCCCGTTATAAGGTCGAGCGTTCCGAGATCGAAATCAAGATCGCACAGAAGTACGTTTTTACCGGCTTTCGCAAGCTTTGCCGAAAGATTCGCCGCCGCCGTCGATTTGCCCACGCCGCCCTTGAATGACGTTATCAGTATTATTTCCGCCATATCAGTATTTATCCGAAATCGACGTGACGACTTTGTCGTAGATCTTCACGTTTTCGAGCTCGCCCGAAACTATCGCGTCAGCCTGTTCCTTCGTGACGCTGTCCTCGTACTCCTCGGCGTATTTCTCCGCGCGCAGAAGCGCTGTGACGTCAGCGGGTGAAACGTCCGAGCCGTATACGCGGTGGACGTACGTTTCCTTCGTATCGCCTTCAACGTATCCGGGAAGCGAGGAAAGAGAATCAAAGTATGAATCCGCGGCTTTTCTGCCGTCGTCGGTTATCGCGCGCTGATCTTCGTTTGCGCGCGCGGTGAGGATTATCAGCCGTTTGACGTGTTCGAGCGTACGGTCCATTATCTCGCCGTCCGCGCTTTCATCGACCTTGCTGCTGCCGAAATGCTCGAGCTTCGCTTTTATGAAGAATATCCGCATCTCCGTTTCGCTCACACGGTATGAGCCGTAGCTTAACGCAAACGACGAACGGAACGTCAGCGCGACCGACAGAACGGACGCCGCCACGAGCACGATCGCCACGGGGATAAGGATCTTTTTCGACAGGAACTGTCCGTTTTTGCCGAGGTGGATCTTGTTCTCGTTCCCGTCGCGCAGGCGCTTGAGATTCGAGCGGTGCTTCCACACGATTATGAGGCAGATGAGCACCGTCGGTATCATAACGAGGTTTGTCGTGCCTATGAATCTCGAAAGCACTATCGGCAGAAGCAGGGCGCAGACGACCGAGCCGAGCGAGATGTATTTCGAGAACGCAACGATGATGAAGAATATCGTTATGCCGATCAGAAACGCTCTCGGCTCGCAGCAGAGCATTACGGTCGCAAGCGACAGCACGCCCTTGCCGCCGCGGAATTTGAACCATACGGGCCAGATGTGGCCGATGACGGCGGCGTATCCGCAGAAGAACGCGCCGGTCTTTCCGAGCACAACGGCGCCGAGAAGACAGCAGACCGCCGTTTTGAGGATATCTCCGGCGAGCGTTACCGCCGCGGCTCCCTTGCCGTACGTGCGGAGCATGTTCGTGAGCCCCGCGTTTCCGCTGCCGCTTTCACGTATATCGACTTTATATTTGGCTCTTGAATAAAGGATCGACGTGTTTATTCCGCCGATGAGATAGCCGGCGATGCACAGCAGGACCGTGCTGATTATCAGCAGAGCCGTTCCGCGGCTGTTTGACAGGACGAGTATCCCGTATCTGAGCAGATCGCCCAAAGCGTAACCTGAAATCACGTTTATCATATCACTCTCCGCGCTCCCTTATTATCAGTTTTATAGGCACGCCGCGGAAGCCGAACGTTTCACGCAGGCGGTTTTCGATGTACCTCTGGTATGAAAAATGGAAAAGCTTCGCATTGTTGCAGAAGATGACGAACGTCGTCGGCTGTATCGCCGTCTGAGTCATATAGTAGATCTTCAGACGTCTTCCTTTGTCGGACGGGGGCTGTACGCGCGTCGTCGCGTCGTTCAGAAGATCGTTCAGCATTCCGGTCGTGGCGCGGAACGTCGCCTGACCGTAAACGTAGTTTATATGCTCGAAAAGCTTGTTCAGACGCTGGCCCGTAAGAGCGGAGACGAATATCACCGGAGCGTACGTCATATACGACAGAGCCGTATTTATCTTATCGGTGAACTCATTTACGGTGGAGTTGTCTTTTTCGATCTTGTCCCACTTGTTGACGACGATGATCGAAGCCTTGCCCGCCTCGTGCGCGATACCGGCGATGCGCTCGTCCTGCTCGGTCACGCCCTCCGACGCGTCGATCATAATAAGACACACGTCGGCACGGTCTACCGCCGCCTTTGCGCGGAGAACGCTGTAACGCTCTATATCGTCGGATATTTTCGACTGGCGTCTTATGCCCGCCGTGTCGATGAAGGTATACTTGCCGTATTCGTTTTCGATATACGCGTCCACCGCATCGCGCGTGGTGCCCGGGATATCGGATACTATCATCCTGTTCTGACCGATTATCCTGTTGACGATAGAGGATTTTCCGGCGTTCGGCTTGCCGATGACGGCGACCTTTATACTGTCGTCCTCGGTCACGACTCCGTCGTCCTCGGGACATTTTTCAAGCACGGCGTCGAGCAGATCGCCCGTGCCCGTACCGGAAACGGAGGAGAGGGGGACCGGGTCGTCCGGGAAGCCGAGCTCATAAAACTCGTAATATTCCATCGGCAGATTGCCGACAGAGTCGATTTTGTTCACCGCCACGACGACGGGCTTCTTCGCCTTCTGAAGCATCCTGCCGATCTGTACGTCGTCCGCGGTGAGGCCGGCGCGCGAGTCGACCATGAAAATGATGACGTCCGCCATCTCGATCGCGGTCTCCGCCTGCGCGCGCATATGCTTGAGTATCGCGTTGTCGGTCTTCGGCTCTATGCCGCCGGTATCCGTTATCAGAAGCGTCCTGCCGTTCCACTCGACCTCGGTATATATCCTGTCGCGCGTGACTCCGGGCGTGTCGTCGACTATCGCTATACGCTCGCCCGCAAGCTTGTTGAACAGCGTGCTTTTTCCGACGTTAGGTCTTCCTATGATTGCTATTATCGGTTTTGACATATTTACTGACCCTTTTCAAGTATTTCACATATCTCGTATGCCGCCGACGCGTCAGGCGTGACGGCGCTTACCGGTACGCCGAGCTTTTCCGAAAGCTCACGCACCGTCATATCGTCAAGGAACACGTCCTCGCCGGAGCGGAGCATTACCGAGGGGATGAAAACGCGCTCCCCGACGTCGCACCCGTCAAGCTCCGACAGTATATCCGATCCGACGACGAGACCGGAAACCGTGACCTTGCCGCCGAAAAATCTGTTTTTGATCATTTTGACCGTGAGCGAGGCGCCGGTACGCTTGTTTATCGCGTCCGCCATATCGCATATCACGGGGTACGCCGCCTCGCCGGTTATGAGCGTCGCGCATCTGCCGGAAAGGTCCGCGTTCACGCGTCTGATCGTCCGGGGCAGCTCGTCGTACATGCACGACACCATGCCGACGCCGTTTTCATACTGCGGATATCCTTCGTAAAACGAAGCGCCGTGCAGCTTGACCCCGGCTTTGAGATAGAATTCGTCGGCGCAGAAGAAGATCCTTCCGCCGTGCTTTTTACGGCATTTCGAGGAATACGCTTCGACCTGCTTTATGACCGCGCGGCAGTCCTCAGGTGAAAACGGTTCGATGTGATACAGATCCCGCCTGTACGCGGTAAGTCCGCACGGAACAATGGAAACGCTCTGCATCGACGGGTAAAGCGACTCGAGATCCGTCATACTGCGATCGAGCTCTTTGCCGTCGTTTATGTCCTTGCACAGGACTATCTGACCGTTCATCGTGATCCCGGCGCCGGCGAAACGGCGCATGATATCCATCACCCTGCCGGCGTTTTTGTTTTTCATCATGAACACGCGCAGCTCCGGATTCGTCGTATGCACGGATATGTTTATCGGTGAAAGATGCATCCTGCATATACGGTCTATCTCGTCGTCCGACAGGTTCGTCGTCGTTATATAGTTGCCCTGCAAAAACGAAAGACGGTCGTCGTCGTCCTTGAAATAGAGCGATTCGCGGCATCCGGGCGGCATCTGATCTATGAAGCAGAAGATGCAGGCGTTTCTGCACCTGTGCTTTTGGTCCATCAGATACGTCCGGAATTCAAGCCCCGGATCGTCATATTCGTCTTTTTCGACGGTCAGCGTCAATAGCTCCGGACCTCTGTGAACGAGCACGGACAGGACCGTCTCGGTCATGTAAAAACGGTAGTCGAGCACGTCGTTCACGTCGTGACCGTTGATGGATAACAGAACGTCGCCCGGTTTTATCCCGGCGCGCTCCGCGGCTGATCCGCCGCAGACAGATGTGACCGTGACCATTTTTACCTCCGCATACTGATTTATCTTACTATTATAGTGATCCGGAGGGAAAAATCAAGACGTATTTCGTAAATATTTAAATAAAAGCAAAAATAAAGAGCGCCGCACTCAATGATATAATCCCCATAGAGTAGACACTTGAAAAAACAAAAGTTTTCAAGACTACACTATGGGGGTTATTTATGTCAAGAAGAAGGAACAAAAAATAC
>CACWOQ010000008.1 GCA_902762505.1 uncultured Ruminococcus sp.
TGTATTTTTTGTTCCTTCTTCTTGACATAAATAACCCCCATAGTGTAGTCTTGAAAACTTTTGTTTTTTCAAGTGTCTACTCTATGGGGATTATATCACTTCAAGCGAACGGCGGCGTTTTTTATTTCGCCTTTTTCTGACGTTTGCTGTTTTTCTTCGAGCGGAAGATCATGGCGCCCGCCGCGATCACTGCGGCGAGTACGACCGCCGCTGCGGTGTAAAGGAACGGCTTGAGATTGCTCTTTTTGCCGCCGTCGCCGGGCTTCGTTTCATCGGGGTCCGTATCCGCGGTCTGACGGGCGCTGTCTTTTGCCGTGTCATCGGCGCCGGTAACGGGCTCGGTCTGCTGCGGCTCCGTATCCGCGGGGACGGGAGATTCCGACTTGATGTTTTTGAAAAGCTTGATCTGCTCTTTAAGTATATCGTAGTAGAACGTGCCGGATTCGTTCGTGGGTTCGAGGTCCTTGTTTATATCCGGCGTGGGCTGCTCGCCCTTTGAATACTCGTTCCAGGTGGGGCAGAGGACTATCTGCGGACCGAATTCCCGGGCTCTTGCCCACATTTTGAGGAACGTTTCGCCGTTGTCGCGCTTGCCGGCGGGAATGTATCCGGACTCACCCTCGGAGCCCTGCGATCTCCACGCGGACTGTACGGTCATACATTCGACGAGGTCGCCGTTCACGGCGTAGCATTGCTGATTGCGCTCCTCCCAGCTCCATATCGGCTGAGTCGCCGCGAGAGTCTTCTTGTTGAACATACTCTGCTGACCGATATAACCGGTGAGGAATCTCACGGTGAAGCGGTCGTCGTTCCAGAGCTTGGCAAGACGCGACTGTGCGAGCGCCGGAGTGCCGAGATATACGACGAGCAGAGGCTTGCCGAGATACGTTTGATAAAGATCCTTATATTCTTCTTTTTCGAGATACTCGCGGTATACCTGATCGGCCTTTTTCTGAAGTCTGCCGTCGGTTATCGCGTCACCGTCGCCCGGGCAGCCGATGAATACGGCTATTTTCGGCGTGTCCTCGAGCTTTGACCACGACTCGAACATCTGATTCGTGCCCATTTCTATCGTCTCGAAATCGTTTCTCGCCCTGCCGCCGCGGTAATCCTTTTTGGAGTAGAAGTCGTAGTCAACGTTGTTCGACCAGTCCACGAGTACGAAATCTACGCCGGCGTCATACAGAAGCGCGGCGTGCGCCTCGAGCGCCCACGGACAGTCGAGCGTCGTATAGTTGCCTATGAGCGGCGTTTCCCAGCTGTTGTTGAAGCGGGAATTCTTGTACATCCACGTCGAATATGCGACTCCCACGAGTCTGTCCTCATACGGAGCCGCCTTGTATTTATCCGGCCGTGTGCCCGCGAATTCCGAATAGTCGCGCTTTTCGGAGCCGTAGACGACGTCGTCGTACAGCGCGAATCTGAAAGCGTACTTTTCGATCGCTTCTTCGCCGAGGTTCTTTTCGGCGGCGCCGTAAAGCGTTATACCGGTCTTTTCGTCGCTGTATTTATACGTTTTCTTCTGCAGATCCTTGATATCCGTGCCGAAATACTTTGTGAACACGGAATAATCGGGTTCGTCGCCCGTGTGATAAGGCTTTTCAAGCTCGAATTTTGCAAGGCCGCAGAACGCGTATGAATAACCGTCCTTATATGCGATGAGTCTCATATTCGCCAACCTCGTATCGTTGATTTGAAATTCCGATCCTTCGTCCTCTTTTTCCTCACCCTTTACCTTCAGAGTGAAGCTTGCGCCGATCAGATCCTCGACGGAGCCGTCCTCGTATCTCGCCTTGATGACGATGCTGTATTCGCCGGGGTCAAGCTTGTCGATCCCGAGCAGCTCGCACGCGTCGTTATCTTTGCCTATGCCCGCGTGCTCGCCGAGAGAAACGTCGATCTTCAGCGCGTCCGCCACGTCTTTTCTGTCGCGGTAATTGTCTGCGCATTTGTATTCTTTGCCGTTTACCGTGTAAAACGCCTCTTTAAGCTTGCTTTTCGAGGCTTTGTTGACCGCCCAGCCGATGACGTAAAGCTTGTCGCCCTGCTCGATCTCGACGTATGAGCCCATGACGTTTTTGCCGCTTGCCTTCTTTTCGTTGATCAGCAGCCTGTCGTAGCTCGTATCTGCCGACGCGCCGATGCAAAGCGCGGATATGAACAGTAAACACAGTATTACGGATAAAAGCTTTTTCATTTTACTTCCTGCCTTTTATTGAACGGGCTGTCCTCGTCCTCACAGTATTCGAGTATGTCGCCGGGCTGGCACTGAAGCTCCCTGCATATCGCCTCGAGCGTGGAGAAGCGGATAGCTCTCGCTTTATTTGTTTTCAGAATTGAGAGATTCGCCTGCGTTATCCCGATCCTCTGAGCGAGCTGACCGGAAGACATCTTTCTTTTCGCAAGCATGACGTCAACGTTTACGACTATCATTTTTTTACCTCAAACGGTGAGATCGTTTTCTTCTTTTATGTTCGTCGCCTCGCGCAGGAGGTTCCGCACCACGCGGACGATCAGACCGATGAAGCCGGCTGAAAACGCGACGAGGAAGGAAAACGGTATGAAGAAACCGAGCGCGAAGAAAAGCGCGCAGACCGCGAAGCAGCAAATGCTTATCAGCCCCGCGTATCTGACGTTGCCGCGGTCGAACACAACGCTTTTTCTGATGTTGAACAGTATCCGCAGAAGCAGATACGACAGAACGGCGCCGCACGCCACGGAACCGTACATACAGACGTATAAAGCGACGCGAATGCCTGACGCTCCCGCCTGATCCTTCAGATAAAAGCCGATTATAGACGGAAGAAGGACGCACGCCGCGGCGAGTACGCCGATGAAAAGAAACGTGGCGATGATCGACAAGGTCGTTACTTTGTATTTATACATAAGTCCCTCCTTATACTCCGCTCTCGCGCAGCTTTGCGCCCTCGAGATCCTCGATATACGCCTCGGTCGCGGCGCTGTTGGCGGCTATGACGTCGATTATGGATTTTATCGTCGTGTCGAGGCGACTGCCCTCGCGGTAATCGGTCGGCGCTATGTGTCCGGCTCTGCCCTGGATGATCAGACGGTCGGCTTCGCCGCCCTCATGCTGGTACACGGCTACGCTGTGTCCGCCGCTCGTCTTGACGAGCTTCATGCACGGAACGTCGGTAAGACCGTCGCCTATATAGATCATGTTCGAAAACGGGATGCGCTTTTTCTCCTCCGGCGTGGATTCGTTCAGCCTCCGCGCGTCGGTAACGTCGAGGACCTCTTTGTTTATGCGATATATGAACTGTGTCTTCGACGTGTAGTTGACAGCCATCGCTGGCCAGACTGCCTCGCCGTTTTCATCGTACAGAAATTCCGCGGCGTAGATCCGGCGGAATTCACCGGCTATCTCCGTGCCCTCGATTATTTCTTTTATCCCCGAGGAAATCACGTAATGCTCGACGGTGAGCCCCTTGCTTCTGCCGTATTCGTTGATGCGTGAAAACCAGCCGGTGACCCCGGGGAACAGCTTGACGTTCTTGCCGGAGGCGCGGAACATCTGACGGCTCAGACGGATGTTTTTCTCCTTCGCCGTCTTTACCATGTAGTACATATACGCAAGGATGGAGTCCATGTTGTTTTCGTGCATCAGAACGTTGCACCTCTGCCAGAATTCCTCAGCGGGCATGCCGATCTCGGGAGAAAAGGCGTAGTCCTGCATATCCTTCGGTGACAGGGTCTTGTCGAAATCATACATTATCGCCGCTATTTTGCTCATTTGACAGCTCCTTTCCGGTTTCGTTTCCGGCGGACGCCGCCGGTACGCGCCGTCTGCCGTTCAGGATCTCACGCACGGTGGAATAGACGCGCCGTCCGTTGATCACAAGGACAGCCGCGGCTATCAGCACGGAGATCAGTATATCGTATTTTACCTCTGAGACCGTTATGATGCCCTGCGTCAGCAAAAGAGCCGTGTTTGCCGCGGTGACCGGCAGATCCACGCGGTAGCCGACGAGCATTCGAGAACGGTACGTCGTGACGAAATATACAGCCATATAGCTCATCATCGTGGCTATCGCCGCTCCCATCGCACCGATCGCGTTGATCAGTATGAGGTTCAGCACCACGTTGACCGCCGCGCCGGCTACGGCGCAGATCAGCGAGTTGACGCTCTTTTTCTTGACGATGTATATCACGCCTACAAACGACGTGATGCCCTCGAAAATGCAGGCGACAGTCAGATAAGGCATATACTGCCACGCCTCATAGAACGCGTTGCGGAGCAGGATCCTTGCCGCAAGCTTGCAGAAGAGGATGATCATCGTACCGACGACGAACATAACGGATTTGAAGCCGTTGAATATCCGTGTGAAGAAGCCGCCCCACTTGTTGCCGAGGTTTTCCTCGTTGACAAGAGACATCTGCCAGACGTTAATGAATATGCCCGTGACTGTTATCATTATGTTCGGCACTTTGTAAGCCGCGGCGTATACGCCGTTCGCGCCCTCGTTCACCATATACGTTATCATGAACCTGTCCGACATGTTGACTATCCACCAGCATATCGTCGTCGGGATGAGCGGGACGGAGAAGCGTATCATGTCAAGCAGTATGGGGCGCGTGATCTGTCTCGGCTCTATATAGTCAAGCAGGTCTCCGCCCCAGAACATATAAAGCACCGCGACGAAGTCGCCGCATATGTTTGCGAGCAGATAACCCGTCACGCCGAGCTTGAAGACGAGCAGGAATATGATGTTGAACAAAAGGTTCGCGGCGGTGCAGATTATCCCCTTGATCGCAAAGGGCTTTACCGCGTCCATACCGCGAAGGAAGCTGCCGCATATCGTATTCAGCGCGAACATGAAGACGTACATGCCGAGAAGCAGCACGTAGTCCGACATGCGCGGTATCATTCTGAGAAGCGGCGATATGAGAACGAAAAACACCATTCCCGAGAAAAGCATCGTAAGCCCGGCGGTAAACACCGCGGCACGGTCCTTTCCGCGTCCGTAAGAGAAACGGAAGACCGCCTGCGATACGCCGAGCGTGACTATCGGAAACAGCAGATTCGAAGAATCGGCGACGAGCGTTGCGATACCGTATTCGCCCGTTGTCAGCACGCTCGAATAAAGCGGCAGCAGAATAAAGACGAGCAGCTTTGAAAGCACCTCGCCCACGCCGAGTATAGATGAGTTCTTTAACAGCTTTTTATATTTGTTTTCCGCCATAATATCAAATTTGCGTCATCCTCCCGCGGGGCGGGAGAATGACGTAGTTTCATTATTTGAGTTTTGATTCGGCGTACGCCGCCATGGCAGCGGGCGTACGGAGCTCCGCCACGTCCTCGTCCGGTATGGAGATACCGAATTCGTCCTCCGCGTTCATGACTATCGTCACGACGGAAAGCGAATCGGCGCCGAGATCCTCGACGATATCGGCGTCGTCCGCAATGGCGGCGGCGTCAATGTGAAGCTCTTCCGCTATGATCTGTTTGATCCTGTCAATCATATATATCACCTCATTTTCGTGATTTTATATTGTTAATATAACATCGCGCAAAAAAGGTTTCAAGAGCTTATTGTAAATTTTTTGGTTTTTGGTCCTTTTCGGGTGTTTTTTATTAAAAAATGATAATAATTCGCCGCCGCGTCAATAATCGGGAAAGGGGGTGATACCACGGATCGCGATATAAGAAAAAGCACGGCGGAGTTTGACAGGCTCTGCCGTCCGGACAAAAATTATGACGTTATAAAGAGATGCGTCACGGCGGCGGGGAGGGATTTCGCCGTATATTTCGTTGAAGGTCTGTGCAGTGAAAACTCGGTCCTGCATATGACGGACACGCTGTATCAGCTCGACGCGCATACAGTCAAGGATGCGGAAGACGTTTCCGCGATCTGCCGGACGTGCGTATCGGGAGCGGAGGTCACGGAGCTGTGCGGTTACGGCGAGGCGGTGACGGAGCTTTTGTCCGGAATGACGCTTCTGTTCTGCGACGGGGCTGAGGGCTGCGCCTGCGCGGATCTGCGGAAATACCCGGAGCGTACGGTTGCGGAGCCGGAAAACGACAAGGTACTGCGCGGCCCGCGCGTAGGCTTCACGGAGACTCTTACGGTCAACACGGCGCTGATACGCCGTCATATCCGCGATCCGCGCCTCGTCACGGCGGCGCACACGGTCGGTAAGGTATCAAAGACCGACGTGGTCGTC
Organism: uncultured Ruminococcus sp.; assembly: GCA_902762505.1. Classification (GTDB taxonomy): domain Bacteria; phylum Bacillota; class Clostridia; order Oscillospirales; family CAG-272; genus UBA1248. Next base: position 6,184 of record CACWOQ010000008.1, read on the forward strand.
TGCTATATGGAGGGCAGGGCAGACGACGCGTATGTTAAGCGCCTTTCCGACATGATCGACGCGGCAGAAACGGACTCGCTTTCGATGGGCTCGGAGTCGCTCGCCGAATGCCTGATAAAACGCAGATGGTACAATCCGTTCCCGAAGATCAGATATACGGAACGTCCGGACTGTGTGGCGGCGCATCTGCTTGAAGGGCGCGTTGCGGTAATGACGGACAACTGCCCGAGCGTTATGATCCTGCCGACGTCGATATTCGATTTCATACAGGAGACGGACGATTATTACCTGCCGCCGCCTGTCGGCACGTATTTTCGCGCGGTGCGCTGCGCCGTGTCTTTTCTGACGCTTTTCTTTTCGCCGCTATGGTATCTTCTTATATCGTACCCGGACTTCATACCGGAATGGCTGTCTTTCATCAGGATCAGGGAACAGGCGGGGCTTCCCGTGATCGCCCAGCTTTTCGTGCTTGAATTCGCGATAGACGGGCTGAAGCTCGCGGCGCTCAACACGCCGTCCGTGCTTTCGGGCAGCTTTTCGATAATCGGCGGACTGATCCTCGGAGATTTCGCCGTGCGCGTCGGCTGGTTCGTACCGGACACGATACTGTATATGGCTTTCGTGGCGATAGCCAATTTTTCTCAGCCCTCGTACGAGCTCGGTTACGCTTTCAAGTTCATGCGGCTTCTGACGCTTGCGCTGACTGCTCTTTTCGGTGTGTGGGGCTTCTGCGCCGGCGCCGCGGTATTCGTTATACTGATCACGTCGAACGTTACAGTTGGCGGCAAGAGCTATCTTTACCCTTTGATACCGTTTTCGCCGCGCGCTCTCGGACGCCATCTGATCCGTCCGAAAAAGAAAAAATAAACGCCGCAGCCCAAAAAACTTTATAAAATTTCTCAGTTTCCTGTTGACTGCGATATAACTATCTGCTATAATATATAAAAATATATATTAAAGGTGACAGATATGCTCGGCAGTGAATTTTTGAAATATCTTGAAAACGGCGGCGCGGACGGCAGATTCGCGGCGCTGTACGGTAAAGACGCCGTTGCGGCGCAGAAAAGCAGATACGCGGAAGCGTGCGCACAATTCCTTTCCCGCTACGGCGACGGAGAGGTCAGAGTTTTGTCGGTCTCCGGCAGAAGCGAAATATCCGGCAACCATACGGACCACAATAAAGGTAAGGTGCTCGCCGCTTCGGTCGACGTCGACGTTATCGCCGTCGCAAAGCCGTCGGACAACGGTGTTATCCGCGTGAAAAGCCGCGGATTCGACGAGGACGTGTGCAAGCCCGGCGCGGCGAAGAAAAGCGCCAGATACACGTCCGCGGCTATTATAGAAGGCGTTGCGGACGGCTTTGTCAAAAACGGCTTCAAGGTCGGCGGATTCGATGCGTACACCACATCGACCGTGCTCAAAGGCAGCGGACTTTCTTCATCCGCGGCGTTTGAGGATATGATCGGGTTCATACTCTCCGAGCTTTATAACGGCGGCTCGGTAGACGACGTGACGATAGCGAAAATATCTCAGTACGCGGAAAACGAATTCTTCGGCAAGCCGTGCGGTCTGATGGATCAGATCGCCTGCGCCGTCGGCGGATTCGTGTACATAGATTTCGGAGGCGATCAGCCCGAGGTGGTGCCGACTCCGTTCGATCTCACGGCAGCGGGCTACGATCTCTGCGTCGTGAACACCGGCGGCAGCCACGCCGATCTCAACGAGGATTACGCCTCCGTGCCCGGAGAAATGAAAGCCGTCGCCGCGCTGTTCGGACGTCCCGTACTGAGAGGGCTGACCGAAGAGGATATTTACGGCAGGCTTCCCGAAATAAGAGAAAAGCTCGGCGACCGTGCGGCTCTGCGCGCCATACATTTCATCAGGGAAAACGAAAGAGTCGAACGGCAGAGAAAGGCGCTGGCGGACGGCGATCTGAACACGTTTTTCGAGCTTGTCAGAGCCTCGGGCGACTCAAGCTTCAAATACCTGCAAAACGTTTATACCGTCAAGGACACGGTGGAGCAGGGGCTTTCGCTCGCGCTCTGCGTGACGGACGCGTTTCTCGGACGGCGCGGCGCGTACCGCGTACACGGCGGCGGCTTTGCGGGGACCATACAGGCCTTCGTCCCGTCGGATATGACGCCGGATTACAGAGAAAAAATAGAGAAAATCTTCGGTAAAGGCTCCTGCTCGGTCCTCCGCGTGAGATCCGAGGGAACCGCCGTGATAGTGTAAAGGATCATGATATGGCAAAAAACAAGGTGACCAATTGCAGGCTCGGCCGCGTGGGCGGTCAGGCGGTGATCGAGGGCGTTATGATGAAGAGCGGGCGGAACATGGCGATAGCCTCGCGCATGCCCGACGGATCTATCCTCGTTCAGAAAAAGAAAATAACATCGGCAAGACAGAAATACAAGGTGCTCGATCTGCCGATAATACGCGGAGTCGTCAATTTCGTTGAAATGATGAAGCTGTCGTATACGACGATGGACGCGTCCACCGCGGTCCTCGGACTCGAGGACGAGGAGCCGTCGAAGTTCGAAAAATGGCTTGCCGAAAAGCTGCATATAAATATAATGACCGTCGTCATGGTCATCGGCATGATACTCGGGCTCGGGCTCGTCGTCGCGCTGTTCATATTTCTGCCCTCGGCATCCGGCTCCGGAATATCGAAGCTGATCGAATGGATCACGGACGGAAAATTCATTTTAAAGGATCACGGGATACTTCTCGCCGTGATCGAGGGTATCTTCAAGGTCGCCATATTCCTGCTTTACCTGTGGCTCGTGTCGCTTATGAAGGATATCCGCCGCGTGTTCGAATATCACGGCGCGGAGCATAAATCCGTTTTCTGCTACGAGGAAGGACTCGAGCTCACGCCCGAAAACGTTGCGAAGTTCAAGCGCTTCCACCCGAGATGCGGAACGTCTTTCATGTTCTTCATGATACTTATCGGGATAATAGTCGGCTGCTTCATACCGCCGCAGCTGCCCGCGATACTGAGAACGCTTATAAAGATAGCTCTTCTGCCGGTGACGGTCGGCGTCGGATACGAGATAATCAGATTCGCCGGCAGCCACGATAATTTCCTTATCCGCGCGATATCCGCGCCCGGTCTCTGGGTACAGCGGATAACGACGAAGGAGCCGGACGTTTCTCAGATGGAATGCGCCATAGCGGCTCTCAAGTCCGCTCTGCCGGACGAATTCCCGGGATATACGGCTGAAAAACAGTTCGGACCGTGGAAGACAAAGACGGTCGGACCCGGCGCCTCCGTCTCTCGGGCGAAGGTCGAGGCGGCGAAAGAGCGCGCGGCGAAACGCGCCGCCATGCCGCATCACCGCGCTGTCATGAGCGGGATGAGCCCGGCGGAAAAGGTGAGATACAAGCGCAGAAATGACGTTTGAGCAGATATACCGTGACATGACGGCGAGACTCGGCGACGAAGCCGCCGCGTTCTGCTGGTATTTCTTCGACCGCTCGCCGGTCTGCGTCCGGCGTGACGGCGGCGAAGCGCCGCCGGATACGGTAAAGAAATACGGGGAGTGCATGGAAAGGGTGCTGTCCGGCGAGCCGATGCAGTATATCTTCGGATACGCTCCGTTTTACGATCTGAAAATACTGTGCGAGCCCGGCGTCCTGATACCGAGATACGACACGGAGGTGCTTGTCGAGGAGGCGATAAAAACGCTTCCGCCCGGCTCCGTGTTCGCGGATATATGCTGCGGAACGGGCTGTATCGCCGCGGCGGTCCTGAAGCACCGCCCGGATACGACCGCCGTCTGCGCCGATATAAGCGGCGCCGCGCTGAGGCTTACCCGACAGAATCTTCAGAATAATTTTCTCGACGGACGCGCGTCCGTGATCGCATTCGACGTTTTCGGCGACTGGAACGTCCTGCCGAAGGTCGACGCGATACTGTGCAATCCGCCGTATATAAACGAAGCCGATATGAAAAAACTGCCGGAAAACGTCCGGCGCGAACCGGCGGAGGCGCTTTACGGCGGCGTCGACGGGCTCGATTTCTACCGCCGCATCATATCCGCGTCCGCCGGAATATTCAAGGGTGCGCCGCATATCATATTCGAAATAGGATACGATCAGGGCAAGGCTTTGCCGCTTCTGTCGCCGTACCCGTGCAAGATAAAAAAAGACCTGTCCGGAAACGACAGGATCTGTATCATAAGAGGTTAGTATGAAAGAAAGACTTATGCTTCTGTTCGGCGGCAGATCCGCCGAGTACGAGGTCTCGCTCCTGAGCGTTTACAACGTTTCAAAGGCGCTTGACCGTGAAAAGTATGACGTTGTAATGATCGGTATGACCCGTGACGGTGTCTGGTACCGCTACACCGGAAGCGACGACGATATCAAAAACGGCTCGTGGTGCGGCAGAACAGACGAATGCCATCCCGTGAGCATCATACCGCATACCGGAATAAAAGACGAAGTGACGGGTGAGATATTCGGCACGGAAATCCCGGTGTTCCCGGTAGTCCACGGCAGCTACTGTGAGGACGGACGTCTTCAGGGTCTGCTCGATATGTGCGGCTTCAAATACGTCGGACCCGGCACCGCGCCGTCCGCCGTATGCATGGACAAATACATAACTAAGCTGATAATAAGCCACAGACATATCCCGATGGCGGACTTCGTCCTGATACACAGAGGCAACGAGGGAGAAGAGGTCATATCCAAGGTGGAAGCGAAGCTTTCATACCCCGTGTTCGTAAAACCGGCGAACGCCGGCTCCTCCGTGGGCGCCTCCAAGGTCAGGAACAGAGACGAGCTCATCGCCGCCGTCGACGAGGCGAGAAAATACGACGACAAGATCCTTGTTGAGGAATATATAAAGGGCAGGGAGATAGAGGTCGCCGTCATGGGCAACGACGAGCCGTTCGCCTCCCGCCCCGGCGAGATCTGCCCGAACAGCGAGTTTTACGATTACAATACAAAATACATAAACGATACGGCGACGTATCACATCCCGGCGGAGCTGCCCCGGGAGATCACCGAAAAGGTGCGTTCCTATGCGCTGAAGATCTACCGCGCGCTGTGCTGTAAGGGACTTTCACGCGTTGACTTCTTCGTCAGAGGCGACGAGGTGTTCTTCAACGAGATAAACACGCTGCCCGGTTTTACTTCGATCTCGATGTATCCGTCCCTCATGCAGGATCACGGATTCACGTATGCCGGCGTTGTTGAAGAGCTTTTCAGATACGCAAAGGAAGATAAGTAATGCCGATAGGAGTTTTTGACAGCGGTCTGGGCGGTCTGTGCGCTTTGAAAGAGCTTCACCGCATTTTGCCGGACGCCGACCTCGTTTATTTCGGCGACACGGGAAGAACGCCGTACGGCACCCGCTCGCCCGAGACGATAATGAAATACGCCGCGCAGGACGCAAGGTTCCTTCTGAGCCGGAACGTCCGCGCGATACTGATAGCGTGCGGCACGGTCTCGACCGTCGCGTTAAACGCCTTGAAAATCTCGCTTCCCGTGCCCGTTTTCGGCGTCGTTTCCGCCGCGTCGCGCGAGGCGGCAATGAGCACGAAAAACGGAAAAATAGGCGTTATGGGTACCGGCGCTACGATAAGCTCGGGCGTTTTTGAGCACGAGCTCAAGCTGATAAACGGCTCGCTTGAGGTTACGTCGGTCGCCTGCCCGCTCCTCGTTCCCGTTGTGGAATACGGCTTTGCCGACGACGAGATAGCGTACCTGTCAGTCAAAAGATACCTGCAGCCGGTGATCGACTCAGGCGCCGATACCGTGATTTTAGGCTGCACGCATTTTCCGTTACTGATAAAAATGCTGAAAAAAGCCGCGCCGCATATCACCTTCGTGGATTCCGGCGCCGCCGCCGCGCGAGAGATAGCCGCCGCCTTCCCCGATAAAAACGGAAGCGGAGCGGTGCACTGCTGCGTTTCCGACACACCGGCGAACTTCGACAAGACCGCCCGCGTATTTTTGGGCGATGAGCTTGAGATAAAAGCGGAGAGAGTAGAAATAGAGAAGTATTGAACGATAATTGCATGAGGTATGACATGGATAGTTTCAAGCTGAAATTCGGTACGGTCGAAAGCGTGCGGTTCACCGAAAAAAGAGGACCGCTGGAAATGATTTACACGGCACGGATCGCCGTTATGGCAATAGTGACCGAATATGATACGGAGCTTTATGAAAGCAGCGACGACGTTACCGGTACGGTAAGAAGAAACGCTTCGGATATAATCAAAAAAGCGATTTACGAGCGGCCGGAGGGTACGTCCGTGATAGACGACGAAGACCACCGTATGCTCGCGGAGCAGATCGAAAAACAGCTTGAAAAGTATAAAATAAAGGCTGAGATCAAAGACGTCATCTTTTTCGCAAATGAAAGCCCGGAAAACGCCGCCGAAAATCCGGATAAGCTTGTCGATGATCGGAAAAAATCGAGCAGCTCACGTCTGGAGGAGCTTAAAAACAGCGAACCGCCTCACGGAGAGCTTATCAGCATATCGCGCAGCTCCAGCTCTTCCGGAATGATGATGAACAGCAACGCGCATTACAGTGATTCAATATGTAAAAAAGACGGCGTATGGACCCTGACTTCCGTGAGTATGCCTGCTTTTCAAAACGAAACGGTGACAGTTTATAAGATCAGCGAAAAGGTAGTGAAGCAGATCGAAGAAACGGTAAAACGCGAAGGACTGGCGGCTTTTGACGGGCTGCGGTATAAGGATCCGTATCCCGTCTACGACTATTCGAGCAGCAGCAGTATATCCATGACCTTTGACGACAGCTCCGTCGGCGGCAGACCGCGCGTATATAAATCGCTTGATCTCGCCGCGTTAAGACAGTGCGGGCTGGACGATACGGTTACGGAATTATGCCGGCTCATATCGAGCGGCGGCGAGGATAAAGAGATCATATCTTCCGAGGAGAAACAGCGCGCCGGGATGGGATTTATGATGGGAATGATGGGCATGACGCCCGGCGGCGGTAATACCCCGAATACCGAAAATAAGACGCCCGCCCCGAAGACGGCCCCGGTACCGGACCCGCCCGCCGGAGCATGGACGTGCAAAAAATGCGGGTATAACGCGAATATGGGAAAATTCTGCTGTGAGTGCGGAGAAAGACGCGGGGAGTAAAGGCAGAATCCGGAATAATGAATCAGGGCGTCGCAAGCGACGGATCACGGTGGGTTTCCCACCCCTCAGGCCCGGCTGCGCCGGGAACCCCCCGTCCCCCCCCCTGTCCCCTCCCTCGATCTCTGTGAGATCGAGGGGGCGCGCGTGGCTGGCGCTGTAATTAAGGAAAAAAATGCATATTACATACGAAATGATGAAAACACTCCGTGACGCTGGGTTTTATTTTGAAAACTTTGAAAAAGGTTTAAAGGATCCGCTTTGTTGTATCGGTGAAATGTTCTATTACAACGGCAGGGAATACAAGATAGGCGTTACCGACGATTCAACAATAACCGAAAGTCATATTGAAGTAATAAAAAACGGCACGTGGCTGCCCGATACGGACGAGCTGATGATGTGGCTTCAATCAAAAGAGGTTGACGTTGTTATCAGGTACTCTGATGAAGATATGTATTTTTACGGCGAGGCAAAAACAAAAGGCGGCGCCGTAATAAACGGCAGCGGACCGGATTTGAAAATATGTATATACAAATTGGCGCTGAAAACCGCGAAATCTATGCGTTAGATTGTGATTCTTATGGAATTTTTAAAATCTGAAAAGCTGAAAAACAAAAATATATGGGCAGATTTGCTTAAGGGAAAGTTTGTTTTATATAATAATTCGCTGTTTTTCTTATATATGAGCGGTTATGGGGAATTAACGCTTCTTGAGCTTGAAAACGGCGGGATAAAAAATAAATATGTATTTTTTGAAAGTCTGAAATCTCTTAACATTCCTTCAAAGTGGGTAGTCGATGGCTGTAATAAAATCGCCGTCGCGGACGGTATATGCGTTGACCTGCAAACAAAAAGCATGGTAAATCACGTCTGTGAAGGCAAAGCCGAAAGACACAAGACCGCGTATGAATTCGGAGATTATTCCGTTTTATATAATGAATCATACAAATACACCTGCAAAAAGAATGATAAAACACTTTGGAATATCGTTGTTCGGGGTTATTTATATACCGGAATACAGAAATACGAAAACAACCTGATATTCGGCACCGACGGAATGGGAGGGCACTTTTGCATTGTCGATATTGAAAACGGCGAGATTAAACTCAATATAAATACAGGCGGAACAAATCAGTTCTGCATACGAAACGACAACGCATACTTATTAAACGTAAAAAAGAATACCGCGTTGTGCATTTCGTTGCGCGATTACGTAATTATAGACGAAGTCAAGCTCGATGGAAAAACGGCTTTTGAAAGCTCGTTGTACGTATTTGACGATATTCTTTACGTTTCCACGTTCAAAAACAAAAACGAATATACGCTTATATCATCATATAAAACCGGTAGTAACTAAAATCGGCGCGCGGCTGAAACCGCAGAACAGAATAAAGAATTTTAACCGAAAGGATTTAATAATATGAAAGAATACGGAAAGAAAACGTGGCTGATACCGGACTGCTTTTTGAATTCGGTATCAAAGAACGAGAACGTATCGCACGAGGCGATATGCGTTATCAACACGACGGAGCGTGACGCGCACATAGACCTTACTCTGTTTTATGAGGACAGACCGGTCAAAACGGGTTATTCCGCCGTTTGCGGCGCGATGAAGACGCATCACATCCGTCTTGACAAGCAGGTGTCCGATAAGGGCGAGCTTATCCCGCGCGACACGCCTTACGCCATACTCGTCGAATCGAGCGAGCCGATAGTCGTCCAGTACAGCCGCCTTGACACGTCAGCCGTGGAAATGGCGCTGATGACAACTATCGCGTATCCGGTCGACTGATGAAATTTGCCGCCACCTGTCTGTTCGGGCTTGAAAAACTGCTCGGGGAGGAGATAGACGCGCTCGGACTGAAAAGATCCGGCACGATCGACGGAAGAGTATATTTTGAAGGCGACGTATCCGATATACCGAGGCTCAATATAAACCTGCGTTTCGCGGAGCGCGTCTATATCGTTCTCGGCGAATTTCCGGCGCACACCTTCACGGAGCTGTTCGACGGCACGAGAAAAATACCGTTTTACGATTATATAGGCGGGCGCGACGCGTTTCCGGTCAAGGGACACAGCATAAAAAGCGCGCTTACCTCCATCCCCGACTGTCAGAGCATCGTAAAAAAAGCTGCCGTCGAGGCGATGAAGGACAGATATGCGACGGAGAGGTTCGAGGAGACCGGGACGGCGTATCAGATAGAATTCTTCATCCTGAAGGACGAGGCGGCGATAATGCTGGACACCTCCGGCGTCACACTGCACAAGCGCGGCTACCGCCCGGAATCGAACGCCGCACCCCTGCGCGAAACGCTCGCCGCCGCGCTCGTAAAGCTCGCGCACATACGTGAGGAGAACCTGTTCTGGGATCCGTTCTGCGGCTCCGGCACGATAGCGATAGAGGCGGCGATGCAGACGTGCAATAAAGCGCCCGGCATGGACCGCACGTTTATATCTCAGAGCTATCCGTGGATCGGCAAAGCAGACTGGGACAGAGCGTATGAAAAAGCGCGTGACGAAATAAAAACAGACTGCGTATTCGAGGCTTACGCCTCGGATATCGATCCCGAATGCGTGAGGCTCACGCGTGAAAACGCCGCCCGCGCCGGAGTTGACAAGTATGTCAAAGCCTTTGAGCGCGACGCGAGAGAGGTTGAAACGTACGGCCGCCGCGGAACCATCGTCTGCAATCCGCCGTACGGCGAGCGTATGATGGACCGGCAGAGCGTTGAACGGCTTTACTCCGATATAGGACGCGCGTGGGCGGAGCTGGGCTCGTGGCAGATCTACGTTATATCGTCGTGCCCGGATTTCGAGCGGCTTTTCCGCCGCCGCGCAGACAAAGTAAGAAAACTGTACAACGGTATGATCAAATGTGATTACTATCAGTTTTTCAAAAACAAGAGGAGCTCAGAATGAAAAAGACTGTTTCGATACTGTCCGCACTTCTTATGACCGTTTCGGCGATCGCCGCCTGCTCGCCTCAGACCCCGCCGGATACAACGCCGGCGACGGTAACGGAGGACGGCACCGCAGCCGCGCCAGCCGATTCGACCGGCGCCGTGACAGAGGCGCCGGAAACAGACGAGATAATAAAAGCGCCTGACGAGGATGAAGGGTTATCCGCCTGGTACGTCCATTCGTTTGTAAAAACCGACCCGGAAAGACCCGCGGATACGGGCCTGCGCTCATATACGGTCTATATGACGCGCGGCGAGGTCGAGGACGCGCAGATCGTCATATCGTCGGGCGAGGCAAAAGAAGGCCTCAGCGTCAGATGCGACGGCCTTAAAAATAAAAACGGCGACGTGATAAGCGCGGAGATCTTCCGCCAGTATTACATAAAATGCGGAAAGAAGTATTATCCGGATCCCGTCGCTCCGATGAACGAAACGACTGAGCGCTTCGATATAGCGCCCGGAAAATCGCAGGCGTCATTTATCAGCCTGCGGACGGATAAAACGACGCCGCCCGGCGACTACGAGGGCGTCGTTTCCGTGGAACAGGACGGGAAAACCGTCAAACAGCTGCGCCTCTTCGCCCGCGTGTGGGATATCGTGATGCCGGAGACGATGACCGGCGTCGCCACCGTGAACCTGTACGCGGATCAGATAGAGCGGTTCCACGGCAAAAACATGTACAAGGAATACTTTGATTTTCTGCTCGACTACCACGTCAACCCGTGGGATCTTCCGTACGATATACTTGACCGCAGAGCCGACGCTTATATGAGCGATCCGAGGATCAATTCGTTCAGTATGCCGTACGAGCCGACGGACAACGTAAAGCTTTCGCAGAGATACCAAAAGGTGTCTGAAAATGCGGAATGGCTGAAAAAATCGTTCTTCTATCCTTTTGACGAGCCGACGAACGTCGATATGATAAACAACCTCGCCGGCAGATGCATAAGGATAAAGGAATACTGCCCCGGGGCGCGTATCGTCTCGCCGTTCTTTACGGATATCGCGTACGATGCGGAGCGCGACCAGATCGCCGTCATGTCCGAATACATAAACATCTGGTGCCCGAAGGTTTTCTGCTTCACGAAGGTGGAGGAGAGAAAGACCGGCAGACGGATGCTTTACAACGCGGAGCAGAGAAAAACGCAGGTGGAATTCAACGAGCGTATGAAGCAAATGACTGACCGCGGAGACGATCTGTGGTGGTACGTCTGCTGGGAGCCGGGAAAACCGTATCTGAATATGTTCGTCGATATGACCGGAATGCAGAACAAGCTCCTTTTCTGGCAGCAGAAGCAGTACAACGTCAACGGATTCCTGTACTGGTCAAGCAACTGCTGGGAAAGAGTTGAAGATCCGTGGACGAACATGGCTACCGTCGGCACCGATTACCGCACCGGTCAGTCGTGGCTGTCGGATTCGGTCTACGGCGACGGATCGCTGCTTTACCCGGGATCGAAGGTCAACGTCGACGGCGCGTGCGGCTCGTTCAGGCTCCACCTCATCCGCGACGGTATAGAAGAATTTGAAATGCTCACTATGCTTGAAAAGCTCGCCGGAAGAGACGCGGTCGACGCGATAATCGGACAGGTATCGACGAACGTCGTCGAATACAGCTCCGATGACGACGCGTTTGCTCTTGCAAGGATCAGACTCGGCGACGAGCTTGAAGCCGCGCTTAAAAAATAACCGGACAAACGACGTCGCGGGGGGGAGACAATATGAAAAGGATCATCTCATGTCTGTTTGCGTTTCTGTTCGCGCTCGGCGCGGTATCGTGTACCGCGAAACGTAACGGAGACGATACCGGAAACGCCGTAAAAACGGATACCGAAACTGTAACGACGGAGGAACCGGAGTTGACGAAAGAAGAAGAAACGAAAGAGATAATAACGGCGCCGGACGAGGACGAAGGCATAACCGCGTGCTTCGCGCACGCCTTCGTGAAAACGGATCCCGACGCTTTCTGCGACACGGGTATGAGATCGTATACCGTGTATATGTGCAGAAACGAATATGAAAACGCCCAGCTTATCCTGTCAGCCGACGGCGGCAGAGAAGGCGTCTCGGTCGAGGCGCCCGTGCTGAAAAACAAGGACGGCGCGGAGCTTGCGGCAAACGTTATAAGGCAGTATTACGTAAAGTGCCTTGACAGATACTATCCGGACGCGATAGCGCCCATGAACGAAACGACCGAAAAATTCGATCTTTCCTGTGGCAGATCGCAGGCGCTGTTCATTCAGCTGAAAACCGGAAAGGACACGCGCCCGGGAGACTACGAGGGTGTGATTTCGGTAAAATGTGACGGCAGGACCGTAAAGCAGCTGCGTCTTTCCGCACACGTCTGGGATATAGAGCTTCCCGACGAAAGCTCAAGCGCCGCCGTTACCGGAATGTATACGAGCCAGGTCAGGCGCTTTCACGGAGACGGCGACGTTGAAGGATACTTCGCCAAATACTATGATTACCTGCTCGAGCACAGGGTAAACGGATACGATCTTCCGTACGATATACTTGACGCGCGCGCCGACGCGTATATGAGCGATCCGCGCGTGAAGAATTTCCGTGTGCCGTACTGTCCCGATAAGGACAAGAAGCTTCTTTCATACTACGAAAAGCTTTGCAAAAACGAAGAGTGGATGAAGAAGGCGTTCTTCTATCCGCACGACGAGCCCGGGACCGCCGCCTCGCTTGACGAAATGGCGAAGAAATGCGAAAGACTCAAGAGGCTCTGCCCCGGCATACGTATAGTCGTGCCGTTTTTCCAGAACGTACAGTATGACAAGGATACGGATCAGATAGGAATGATGGACGACCACGTCGATATCTGGTGCCCGAAATCCTTCTGCTTTACGAAGCCGTCCGACAAGGCGAAGGGCAGAAGGCTGCTTTACAGCACGGCTCAGAGCAAAAAATATCCCGAATTCGGAGAACGCATGGCGCAGCAGGTCGCCGAGGGCGACGAGCTGTGGTGGTACGTCTGCTGGGAACCCGGACTTCCGTATCTTAATATGTACGTCGATATGACCGGCCTGCAGAACAGGCTTCTGTTCTGGCAGCAGAAGCAGTACGGCGTAGGCGGCTTCCTCTACTGGTCGAGCATGTACTGGCCGAAGGTCGAGGATCCGTGGGAAAACATGGCGACAGTCGGCACCGATTACAAGACGGGCAAGAAATGGCTGTCCGACGAGGTGTTCGGCGACGGGTCGCTCATGTATCCCGGAACGAAGGTCGGAGTCGACGGACCGTGCGGTTCTTTCAGACTTGAAATGATCCGCGACGGACTTGAGGAATTTGAAATGTTCACGATGCTCGAAAAGCTATCAGGACGCGAAGCGGTCGACGGGATAATAAACCGCGTATCGGCCTCGATCGTGAAATTCACTGACAGCGACGATGATTTCGCCACGGCGAGGATCGCTTTCGGCGACGCGCTCGAGCGGGCGCTCAAAGACAAATGAGAAGACCCGAGATACTTTCACCCGCCGGAACGCCGGAAAAGCTCCGCGCCGCCGTCAGATTCGGCTGTGACGCCGTGTACCTTGCCGCAAAGAGCTTCGGTATGCGCTCTGCCGCCGGCAATTTCGACGCGGACGAGCTCGATTCCGCGGTAAAATACTGCCGGGAGCGCGGCGTCAGGGTCTACGTGACGCTGAACACGATGCCTCGCGGCGACGAATACGAAGATCTTAGGCGTCTTATCCCGACGCTTCACGAGATAGGACCCGACGCGTATATAGTCGCCGACCCCGGCGTTATGGACACGCTTCATTCCATGTATCCGGATGCGGTGATACACGTTTCCACACAGACGAGCGTTGTGTCTGCCGCCGCCGCCGAATCTTATATGCGCCATTTCAACGCAAAAAGGATAGTGCTCGCGCGCGAGCTGTCGCTTGAAGAGATAAAAGCGATCAGACGGGACGTTTCACCCGAGCTCGAGCTCGAAACGTTCGTGCACGGCGCGATGTGCGTTTCATACAGCGGCAGATGCCTTCTTTCCAATCATTTTACCGGCAGAGACGGCAACAGAGGTGAATGCACCCAGCCCTGCCGGTGGAACTACAAGCTGTACGAGCTCCATGAGGAAAAGGACGACACAAGACGCCCGGGCGTGGAGCAGACGGAGGACGGCACGTTCATCATGTCGTCGAAGGATATGTGCATGATAGAGCATATACCCGAGCTTTGCGAGGCGGGGATAACTTCGTTCAAAATAGAGGGCAGGATGAAGAGCGTGTACTACGCGGCGGTAACCGCGCTTGCGTACAGGCGCGCGGTCGAAGCGTATGCAAACGATCCGTCAGGCTACCGGACCGATCCGGAGCTTGTCCGCCTGCTCGGATCCGTGACGCACAGAAAATACGACACGGGCTACTATTTCTCCGACCCGTCGACCGACGCGAAAACGGTGGACGAGCCCGGATATATCACCGAGCGCCCGTATTACGGCATAGTTCAAAGCTATGACGAAAGCACCGGGACGGCTCTGGTGAAGCAGAAAAACAAAGTCCTGGCGGGGCAGACCGTGAGATTTCTGTCGCCCGACGGTGAAAAAGAACCGTTCGTCCTCGATATGATCACAGACGAGGACGGACAAATACTGACCGCCACGCCTCACCCGAAAATGATATTCGGCGTCAAAACGCCGTATCCTGTCGGGTGCGGAGATATATTGCACTGATGAAAGGAATCTGAGATGAAGACAAAAACGATCATGACACGAATCCTGTGCGCCGCGCTTGCGTTTATGTTCGTATTCGCAGCCGGCTGTGACAGAGAACCTGAGATCACGGACGAACAGACCGTCACCGGGTCGGACACCGATACCGTGACGGAACCGGTAACGGAAGCGGAGACGGATCCGCCGGAAACGGAGGAAAAGATCATTATGGTAAAAGTATCGGATAAACTCGAAATGCCGAAGATCAATCATTTCGCGCAGCTTACAAGCGTGGAAAACGATCTTAACGCGATACTTAAAAACGGCTACGGAGCGTCAAGCCTCGTCGCCGACGCTTTCTCGTACGTAAAAGACAAGACCGTTATATTCAGAGCCGACCGCGGCTACGATTACTGCTACGTTCTCGGAACTCTCACGGATCTTGCCGCCGCCGGCATAACCGCCGACGAGGGACTGTTCCTTGATCTGTATGATATATCTCTGATATTCGGCGGCGATTACAGCCACGACGAGAGCGGAGAGGAGCCCGTCACCGTTTTCAAATTCGGCGACGCGACCCTCACCTGCACCGGAAAAAACGGCGTGATCGAGCAAAACGGCGAAAAAACCGAGATCGCCGTCCGCACGGCGTCGGTACTGCTCGGCGACGACGATAATTATACGAAGCTCCATTACGCCAACGCGAAGGATATAGCGAAGGTGCTCGGACTTTCCGTATACTGCACGGATAACGGACTCGTTTACTATTCCGTCGGCGACGCGTTTGAACAGCTCCGCGGATACTACGCAGCCGAGGAGGGACTCAAGCTGTTCATGACGGACGACGCCGAGATCGAAAAGTATTCGCGCAATATGTTCATCAGCATCCCGAACATAATCAAGCTCGCGGACAACAACGTCACGGCGTACACTTTTCCGGATACCGACCTGAACGCGAACGTATCCGTTTACGCAAGACAGGGCGTTCAGTCTTCCGTCAAGCTCGGACCGGCGATAGTCGCGGGTCAGGGCGAAAACGATGAAAACTATACCGTAGTGCGCGTTTTCGATATTTATCAGACGCTGCATACCCAGTTCAACGCGTATCCCGCATCCGTGCGCGGAGGCGTACAGGTCGCCGCCGCGGTAACGGACGACGGCGTGAACATCCTCACGGCTCCGTTCAAATCGGCTGACGTGAAGGAGCTGCGCGTGTTCGATTCTAACGGCTCGTTCAGATTCACGGTAAAACCGTCGTCCGGCGCGCCTTACGCGATAGCCGCCGGCTCGTTTGACGGCGACGCGGACGTCTTCGCCGTTGCTTCCGCAAACGGCGGCGGCGCCGAAACGAAGGTGGAATTCTTCTCGGCGAAAAACGGACAGAAGACCGGCGAGATCAGCGTGAAAGCCGGCTCGTCAAACCGCCTGGTGATGTCCTCGACCGTCGTGACGTCCGGCCGCGAGGGTCTTGTGCTCAGCTTCGGCGACAAGGCGTACGAATACAAAGACGGAGAGCTGTCCGAAATAGGACTTGACGGTAAAACGTACAACGGCGTTTTTGCCTCCGCCTTCGGCGGCTACATCGCCACGTCCGACGCGGACGACGAATACAAGGCTTTCTCGAACGTGACCGAGATCAGAGACGGCGTCAGCACCGTTATCAACGCCGGCGCGAAGGAAAACACGTTCGTTTCCACAAAGGCGACGAAGAACACCGAATATATCAAAAAAGGCACGTTCTGGCATATCAGGGTAGAGTATCCCTCGCCCGTTATGAACAAGATACAGAACGGCAAGACTTACGCTCTCCGCAGCAGCGGGATAGACCAGTTCACCATCGGACCGGGCGGCGACGTTCAGGCGAGATTCAGGACCCAGTACAATATGTGGGAGCCGTGCTCGACTCACCGCTGGGGCAAGACAGCGCAGATGGGATATCTTATAAACTACGTCGACCCGGATAACGGCGCGTACGCATACGCGACGCTTACGAAAACCGGCGAGAGAAACGACTATCTCGAGCTCGGCTCGTCGTTCTACAACGCGACGTACGCACCGAACATAGAAGGACTTGACAAGCTCAATTTCTGGACGCGCCGCACTTATCTGAACAGCCTTGCAAAGCTTTACAGGCAGGCGCCGGAATTCACGGTAGCCGTATCGCCCGTACACGAGCATGAGATCGACTCCGGCGCCAAATCCGTAGGCGACTACAACCCGAAGATGATCTCGGGATTTGCACAGTACCTCAAGGATCTGTACGGAACGATAGAAAACGTAAACGAAAAATATAAGACGAGCTTCGCCTCCTTCGACGAGCTTGACGCTCCGAGAGGCACGAAGCGCGGCGACTGGGACAAGTATTCTTCAAAGAGAGTCAAGAACGAATATTTCAGCGAATGGTCGCTTTATAACAGATATATCGTATCAAGGCACGTCATCATGGCGTACCGTGAGGCGATACTCGCCGGCTTCCCGCCGGAGCTCATCAAGGCGCACCAGATACCCGAGGGCGACGCCGTCGCGGGTCTTCTGGGCGAAGCCGATACGAGACTTTCTCCGGTCGACACCGTCATAGCGGACGGCACCGGCTACGGCGGAACGAGATACGGCGTATGGTACAGGGATAAGAATTCGTTCTTCTCGCTCGCCGTAAGATCCGGTCAGCATACGATAACGCTCGGCGAATACAGCGCAATGTCGACTGACGCCGAGGAAGCGTTCAAACAGCTCAAATACATGTTCGACAACGGCATCACCTTCACGCACGTCATGCCGTGGGCGGGCAACGTCCCGTCCGGCGACGTGATGGACAAGAACGAACAGTACGCGATAGATAAGCTTCAGGGACTCAACGAACCGAAGAGCGCGTCCTCCGGCGGCACCGGCGACGTCAGGGCTTACGTTGACGGCGATACGGCTTACAACATAGTCGAGATCGGCTCCAAGCCCGAAAGCGCGGGACTGCTCAAGAGCATAAAAGCCGACGGCAGCTTCGAGGGCACCGTATATCTGCAGCCGTTCCACGCGTTTGTCGGAGCAGTCGATATAGCGAGCGACGTTAAAGCGAACGGCGACGGCAAGCTCAGCTATGAGATGAAGGGCAGAGTCGACGCGAAGGGCAAGGAGCTCAAAGGCTTCAACTACAACGATACGGCGGAGCTCCGCATCACCGCAAAACCGACGAGCAGCACCCGCTCCGGCTATATCACCGTAAAGGTAAGCCACGAGGGCTACGATATACCGGTCGCGGAATATAAATTCCGCGTCAACGGTGACGAGCGCGAATACCGCTACGTCTTCAAGAATCAGGTCTACCTCGCAGACTGCACCGTTACCGTGGAGTACGAGAGGGTCGATATTACGGACCTCGACGTCACGATGATGTACGAGATGACGGCGAGAAAATATTTCAGCGAGATCAACCCGAAGGCGCATGAGGGCGGCGTAAGCTTCGATCTTCTGAAGTGACCTCTATAATATAAGGAAAAATAAAAGTGACCGCGGATTCGGCGCGGCATGAACAGGGAGCTTTTCAATTACACTGCCGCGCCGAAAACGAAAACGCCCGCAAGCGGGCTTATGAAAAAGCAGACTGATTTTGATCATCAGTCTGCTTTTCTTTTTTTACGGCGCACTTACTCACCGCGCTTCGGTGCGTTTCTTTATATCAAATATGAAAACGTTGTCTTGACATATACGGATATATGTGATATATTGAATATGTAATAATATTTTTCGGAGTTTCTGTATATGAAAAGATCGACGGCGTTAATTCTGATATTTGCTTTTATCCTTTCGGCTCTGTGCGGCTGCACGGGACATACCGACGAAACCGTGACCCTGCCGGAAACCGTCACCGCACAGGTCACGGATCCCGAAAGCGCGGAAACGACGGACACGTCCGATGAGCCGACCGACGAGCCGGTCGAAAAGACGGTCCGCATAGGCGGCGTGCCCCTGTCCGAATTCTGTATCGTAACCGCGGCGGACGACGCGAACGGTGTGAAAAACACCGCCGCCGACCTGCAGAGGCTAATAAAGTTCGCCGAAGGATACGAGCTTCCGCTTGCCGATTACGGCGAGCAGGACAGACCGGCCATTATCCTCGGCTCCGCGGCGTCGAACAGCAAGAAGCTCGCCGAAGCGCTGAACGACGTGCGCGACGACGGCTACGCCATGTGCCAGGACGGAAACGACCTTTATATTTCCGGTGTTATCAACCGCGGCACGGCTAACGGCGTTTACGATTTTCTGCAGGATCACCTTGGCGTCAGATTCTATTCCGAGACGTTCACGTACGTCAAAAAGGAGTACGTGAAGGACGTGGAAAAGGATCAGCTGACGGTGTTCAACCCCGTTTTCCCGGGCAGATACAACTGGTCGCGCAATTCAGAAACGAAGGTCTGCCGTTTTACGAACAGAACGAAGAGCACGAGTATAAAATACGCGGGCTCGCACAACCTCGGCACGCTTTCGAAAACGTCCGACGGAGTCGGCGCCCAGCCGTGTCTTTCAAACGAAAACGTTCTGAGCCGCGTTTTTGACAGTCTCTGCGCTCAGATCGAAAAGAATCCGTCAAAGACGCTGTTCCATATAAACCAGAACGACGGCGGCAGATTCTGCACCTGCGCGGAGTGCAAAGCCAAAAACGAGGCTGCAGGCGGCACGGCGATGGGCTCGCTTCTCGTGTTCATAAACGAGATAGCGAGGCGCGTCAGGGATAAGTACCCCGACCGCGATATAGATATAATGACGTACGCGTACAAAGAGACGACGATCGCGCCGGATCCCTCGTTCGTCACCCCGGAGGACAACGTGGTCATCGTTCTTTGCATGATGGACGGCGCGTGCTTCAACCACGCGTATAACGACCCTTCGTGCGAGCATAACAGCGAAACGTATAAGAATATGCAGGCGTGGTCGCGTATATGCAAAAAATTCGCGATATACGACTATTCGTACAACCATTCCTCTTACGTCGCGTCCGTAGGACCGGACATAAACGTCATGTGGGACAATTTTCAGACGTTCAAAGAGCTCGGCTGCACCGGACTTCTGTTCGAAGGTGAGCATCTTACCGAGACCGGTGAATTCTGCGAGCTGAGAAACTATCTGATAAACAGACTGATGTGGACGCCCGACGTCAGCCGCGAGCAGTTCATAAAATGGAGAGACGAATTCCTTGCCGATTACTACGGCGAGGCGGCTCCGTATATTCTGCAGTACATAGAGCTTTTGAACGATACCTCGCGCCGCCCGGGACTTACGGAATGGAACGGACACACGTCCGTCTACACGGATATGAAGGTGTTCTACGCGCCGAAGGTGGACGGAGTCAAGGATTACACGGTCATAAACGAATGTTACAGACTGTGGGACGCGGTCTTCTCATGCAGTCTTGACGATGAACAGCTCGCGCACGCGGAAAAATCGTCGATACATTTTTACAGCTTCATGACCTCGCTTGCGCAGAAAGCCTCGCAGAAAAGAGAAGCGTCGGCGCTGTTTCAGGCGCTGTCCGACAAATATACGAAAAATCAGGATTCGAGCCTTACGCCGAAGGGCGTGACGGAGGGCTTTTCCGCCGACGTGCCGTCTGAAGGGATCGTTTACAGACTTGCGCCCGACGGTACGCTTTACGTGTCCGACGTCGGAGATTTCAGAGCCGGAATGCTTGTGATCCCGTCCTCACATGACGGAAAAACCGTCCCGACGGTCGGTGAGTGCGCGTTTTCACGCGCCGGAAGCGTCGTTGAAGCACATATTGCCGAGGGCGTCAAAAAGCTCGGCACCTATTGCTTCCGCGGCTGTCCGAATCTCACCGCCGTATACCTTCCGGCGAGCCTTGAAGTGCTCGGATACGGCTCGCTCGGCGTGAACGGCAAGGAGGAGTTCGACTGTCCGTCGCTCAAAGACGTTTATTACGGCGGCACGGTGAGCGAATGGGAGTCGCTTTACGGCGCGTTCAACGCCGCGTGGAAAACGGTCAGGGACGCGACGGTCCACTGCGCCGACGGCGATATTTCGCTCTGAACCGGCGCGTCTTAAAAATGTCAAGATTATCTGTAAGTTTTATCTATTGAAATGATCCCTTCGCGTGTGGTATACTGATAATACGGCAAAGCCAGCCTGACGAAATAATGAAAGGACGGATAACATGAAAAGATCGGTCGCTATTATTCTTGCTTTGATAATGACAGCAGCGGTTTTCGCGGGGTGCGACGGCTCCGACGTGACGACGGACAGCGTTACGGCGGAGATGACCGGACCTGACACGGAAACGGACGTACCGGAGGCAAAACCGGCGGGACTTATAAACGTCGGAGGCGCTCCGATATCGGAATTCACCGTTGTCGTGCCGGACGAAGCCGGTTCGAGACTCGCTGCCGCGGCGGATGATCTTGTCAGACTCGTAAAGCTTGCGGCGGGATGCACTCTTCCGACGGCGTCCTCACCCGTAAAGGACGGTCACTCGATAATACTCGGCACGACTCCCGCCGATACCGATAACGTCAGATCCGCGCGTGCGGAGGTCAAAAACGACGGTTACGCGCTGCTGCAGGAGGGAGGAAATCTATATATAACCGGAATATCCGAGGCGGGCACCGCGAACGGCGTCTACGATTTCCTTCAGAATTACCTCGGGCTGCGCTTCTACTCCGGTACGTTCACGTTCGTCCGTGAGGACGGCGCAAAGGACGTCGCCGAAGGAGAACGCGTCGTATTCAATCCCACGTTTCTTTACAGAAACGACTACGGCGCGGAAGTGCTGATGAATATAAACAATTTCCTCATACGCACGAAGGGCTACGGACCGATGCCCGGCGGCGTCGGCGGACCTCACAATCTCGGATCGAGATCCGGCAAGGGCGGCGCGACCGATCCTCAGCCGTGCTTTTCCGATCCCGAGGTTTATGAAACGGTCCTGAAAAGCGTTTACAAAAACATAAAAGAGGACACGACGGGTCCTCAGGTCATAAACGTCTGTCAGAACGACAACAATACTTACTGCAAGTGCGAGCAGTGCGCCGCGAAGGACGAGGCGGCGGGCTCACATATGGGCGCTCAGCTGATGTTCATCAACAATATAGCGCGCGACGTAAAAGAAAAATATCCGGATCTTGAAATATATATCCTCACGCTCGCTTATCAGTATTCGGAGGACGTTCCGGATCCTTCGGTCGTCAAGCCGGAGGACAACGTCATAATAGAGCTTTGCCTCATAAACGCGTGCTTCACCCACCCGTTCGACGATCCGGAATGTTCAACCAACGTGAAATCATATAAAAATATCGAAGGCTGGTCGAAGGTATGCGATAAGCTGTATATCTGGGATTACGCCGTCTGCGATTCGTCCCAGAACCATCCCGGTCCGAATCTCGACGTTCTGTGGGACAATATGCAGTGCTTCAAAAACAACCACGTTATCGGACAGTTCCAGAACAGCTTCGGCTATGAGACGGGAGAGTTCGGCGAGCTCCGCCAGTATCTGATCGGACGTCTTCTGTGGGATCCCGGCATGAGCAGGGAACAGTTCAATAAGCTGCGCGCGGAATTCATGGAGGATTATTACGGAGCGGCGGCGCCGTATATCTCCGAATACATAGATCTGATGAACGCGAATTCACGCAAGACGGGCATCACCGCGTGGAACGGACACACGGCTATCTGGACCGACGACAAGGTCTTCTATACGCCGCAGATCGACGGCAAGAAGAGCTACGAGACGATTAACAAATGCTCCGAGCTGTGGGAGAAGGCTCTGGCATGCACGCTTGACGACGTGACGTTTTCGCACGTTGAAAAATCTTCGCTTCACTTCCGTGAATGGGAATCCAAATACGCGGAGGTCCGCAAGGTCAAACGCACCGCGGGCGAAGTGTATAAGCATCTTTGCGATAAATACACGTACGACTACGACGAAAGCCTGCCGGATATAGGACCGGTCGAAGGATTCTCGACCGAGATCCCGTCGGAGGGACTGCAATTCAGGTCGTACGGCGACGGGACGGCGTACGTTTCCGATATCGGCGATTTCCGCGCCGGTATGCTCGTTATACCGACCGAGCACGACGGTGAAAAGGTAACTGCCGTGGGCCAGAGCGCCCTCAGACGCGGAACGAACATAATCGAGGTACACGTTCCGGAGGGCATAGAAAAGATAGGGACGTACGCTTTCGCGTCGTGCGCGAATATGAAAGCGATATATCTGCCGTCAACGCTTGAAACTCTCGGCTACGGCGCGCTCGAGGTGTTCAGCTCCGGTCATTACGGAAATCCCGAGCTTAAGGACATCTATTACGCCGGAACGAAAGAAAAATGGAATCTTATCTACGAAGAAAATAACGGTATAATCAACACGTTGAGAGAATGCACCGTCCATTGCACGGACGGCGACGTGGGGTACGAAAAATGAAAAGAACCATCGCTCTGATACTTGCCGCGATTACATCAGTCTCGCTTCTTGCATCGTGCAAAAACGGCGACGTGACGGATACGGAAACTACGGTCCCCGTGGATTCCGAAACGGAACCGTACCAACCGGATGATCCCGGTTTTACGGTAGCCGGCAATCCGATCGAAGAATACGATATAGTTATCCCGGAGGAGGCTGAAAAGGTCGTTCTGTCCGGCGCCTCCGATATGGCGGAGCTCATTCTGAAAGCGACCGATCACAAGCCGCAGATACGCACGGAAAAAAGCGGGCATTCCATAATCCTCGACGTGACGGCGTACGATACGGACGAGGTAAAAGCGGCGCGTGCCGAGGTCGGCGCCGACGGATACGCGATGCTTGAACAAAACGGGGATCTGTATATCACCGGCGCAATACCCCTGGGCACGAGAAACGGCGTATACGACTTTTTGCAGAATCACCTCGGTCTGCGGTTCTACTGCGGATCGTTCACGGCGGTGCGCAAAGACGGTATACACAACATTGAAGCCGGTCACAGAACGGTATATACGCCCGTTTTCCTGTACAGGAACAACTACTGTACGGAAGTCATGATGAACGTAAACAACTACGCCGCGCGTACGATGGGCTCCGGCACCATGTCCGGCGGCATAGGCGGACCGCACAACCTCGGACCGAGATCCGGCAAGGGCGACGTTTACGGAAGACAGCCGTGTCTGTCCGACCCCGAAGTCTACGACGCCGTGCTTCAAAGCGTGTTCAAGGATATAGACAACAGAACGGGAGACCTTATAATAAACGTCTGTCAGAACGACGGAGCGGGCTTCTGCCGCTGTGATAAATGCACCGAAAAATACGAGGCGGCGGGCAGGACGGATATGGGACCGCTTCTGCTTTTCATAAACGATATAGCGGACGCGGTCAAGGAGAAGTATCCGGACAGAGACATAAACATCCTGACGCTCGCATATCAGGATTCCACGGTCTGCCCGGATCCAGAATACGTCAAACCGCGCGATAACGTTATAATACAGCTTTGCATGATGAACAGCACGTGCTTCGCCCACGCGTTCAACGATCCCGAATGCGAGATCAACCGGGTGACGTATGACAACATCAGAAAGTGGTCCGACGTCTGCCGCAAGCTTTACGTCTGGGATTACTGCTACAACCACGCCTCGTACGAGGCGTCTGTCGGTCCTGATCTTGACGTTCTGTGGGACAATATGCAGATGTTCCGCGACTGTCATTTCATCGGTCAGTTCCAGCAGAGCTCCGGCGTTGAGACGGGAGAGTTCGTGGAGCTGCGCTCGTATCTTATAGGCAGGCTTATGTGGAATCCGAATATCACCCGTGAAGAGTACGTGACCATGTACGACGAATTCATGGAGGATTACTACGGAGACGCGGCGCCGTATATAAAGGAATACATCGATCTGTTGAACGAAAGCTCGAGAAGACCCGGTCTTACGGACTGGAACGGCCATACGTCGGTCTATACCGATATGAGCGTGTTCTTCGTGCCGAGAGTCGATAAAAAGCAGGATACGACCGTGATCGACCGGTGCAGAGAGCTTTGGGATAAAGCCCTGTCGTGCACGCTTGACGACGTGACCTTCGCGCACGTTGAAAAGTCGTCGATAACCTTCATGAACGCGCTGTCGCTATACGCGGGCGAAAGATCGGTCAAGAAAAAAGCGTCAAACACGTACAAAGCGCTCTGTGACAAGTACACGTACGACTGGGACGGCAAGCTTCCCGACGCGGGACCGACGGAGGGCTTCAGCACCACCGTCCCTTCCGAGGGGCTTGAATTCAGAACGTACGAAAACGGAGAATGCTACGTTTCTGACGCCGGGGACTTCCGCGCGGGCATGCTCGTGATCCCGACCTCGCACGAAGGCGCCGCCGTCACCTCCGTCGGTCAGAGCGCGTTCTCACGCTGCGACTACATAGTTGAGCTGCACGTGCCCGAGGGGATAAGATATATCGGCAAATTCGCGTTCCGCAACTGCGTGAATATGCAGAGCGTATATCTGCCGGAGTCGCTCGAAACGCTTGAATACGCGGCGCTCGGAATAACCGGGAACGCGTATTACGAGAATACGGCGATGAAGGATATATACTACGCCGGCACGTCCGAGCGCTGGGAAGCGCTTTTCAACGCGTATAACGGCGCTTCGGTACTCAAAAACGTGACCGTTCATTGCAGCGACAAAGACGTAGAACTGTAAAAAAGAATCCGGCGGAGACGCAAAAAGCGTCTCCGCTTTTCCAATTCACACAACAACTCTTGACTTATTGAAAAAAATATGATATATTATACAAAAATACAGGGCGCGACCCTACTGTAAAGGAAAAAGATGAAAAGAATAATCACAAGGTCCGCGGCGCTGCTGCTTTGCCTGCTGATGATATTCACCGCGGCGGCGTGCGCGAAAAGATACGAGCCCGCAAAGCCCGAGACGGAGTATACCGGGCTTGAGATAATAACCGCCTCACCGGAAACGACTGGCGCGGAGACAACGGCGGCAGTCCCGGAGACGGAGCCCGATACGGCGTCGCCGCCGGATACGGAAGAACCGGAAACGACGTCGCCCGAAACGACTAATCCGGAGACTACGAAGCCCGAAACCACTGTCCCGGAGACTACCAAGCCCGAGACTACCAAGCCCGAGACGACGGTACCGGAGACGGAGGCGCCGAAGATAGACGAAAACGGCACCTACACTTCAAAGGACGACGTTGCGCTTTACATCCACACCTACGGCAAACTGCCGAAAAACTTTATAACGAAAGCCAAGGCTCAGGCCGCCGGCTGGGACGGCGGCGGACTTGACAGCGTCAAATCGCTTTACGGCAAGTGCATCGGCGGCGACACGTTCGGCAACTATGAAAAGCATCTGCCGACGAAGAGCGGCCGCAAATACTACGAGTGCGATATAGACACGCTCCACGCGAAGGCGCGCGGGGTGAAGCGTATAGTTTTCTCAAACGACGGACTCATCTACTACACGGACGACCATTACCAGTCGTTTACGAGACTTTATTGAGGTGCATATGTTCGGAGTAAGAAAAATCGAGGTGGACGCGTCGTCGTTCACGGATAAAAAAGCCCTTCACGCCGCTATGAGAGCGGCGATCGGCTCCGACGATTACGTCGGAAGCAATCTCGACGCGATGAACGACGTTCTGACGTCGATATGCAGAAAAACGCGGATCACCGTAAAGAACTTCGCAAAAGCCGAGGAACAGCTCGAGGACTACGCGTCGGCGTTCGCCGCCGCGCTCGCGTCGGCAGCGTCGTCAAATCCTTATCTTACGGTCGTATTCGACTGAACACACGGTCACGGCAATCCTTTTTGAACATATAAAAGATAATTTCGATGAAAGGCGGTCACGGACATGAAAAAAATCACGGCAATACTGACGGTCGTCGTTATGCTTGCGGCGCTTGTACTGCAGGTCGGCGCGTCATACGAGGACATGGACGTTCCTCTGATCGAGCAGTCCCCTCAGAACGTAAGCTGGCCGGAGGGAGCCACAGCGACGTACAACTGCGTATGCTCGAACGACAAGGGCCACGAGAAATACACGTACACGTGGTACATCGTTTATAACGGCGTCAGATACACCGTCGGATCCGAAGGCAAGACCACCGATCCGTGGAGAGCGTTCGTCGATTTTTCCGGCGGAAACACCGGAACGGTCGGCAACATGGTCATGCTTGACAAGATCGGCAAGGGACTTGACGGATCGGAGATCTACTGCGTAGTAAAAAGCTCCGATACGGAGTCTGAATCATATCACGCGACGATCGCCGTAGGACCCGCGGATATGTTCGCGCCGCCCGAGATAACGACTCCCACCCATATTTTCTGCACCGCGGGCGACACCGTCGAGCTCGCCGTCAGCGCCAAGTCTAAAAGCGGGAACGTATCGGAGGTCAAGGACGGTCTTACGTATCACTGGTACACGACCGACACGGGTTATCTCAATAATATACTCCTGATGTTCGATAAGAACGGCAACGAATACAATAAAAACAAGATCAGCCTCGAAATGACGGAGCCCGGCGTTTTCTATTACGTCTGCGGCGTCTTTGACGGAGAAGATACACCTTACGCCAATTTCAGCTATTCGAGCGTGATCAGCGTATACGTGAACGACAAGATCGAAAACGTCGACATGGAAGTGACGAAGTCACCGGACAAAACGGTATATACCGTGGGCGACAAATTCGACCCGAAGGGAATGACCGTAAGAGTCCTCCGTTCGGACGGCTTTATGGATCTTAAAGACGGCGAGAGCCTCACGTTCGAGCCGGCTCAGTTCGTAAAAGCCGGTGAAATCAAGGTCAAGATCATATATGAAGATATCAGCACGGAGCTTACCGTCACCGTCAACAAGGCGGTCGTGCCGGCGCCGTCCATAACGGAGCAGCCGAAGGGCGGCACGTTCAAGGCGGACGAGACCTGCGTACTGACCGTTAAAGCCCAGCCGAAATCCGGCGAGAACGTCGCTTATCAATGGTACGCCGTACCCGATAACGATATGAGCCGCGCCGAAATGATAACCGGCGCCGTATCGTCCTCGTACACCGTCCCGAAGACGGAGGGCGTGAGCTATTATTTCTGCCGTGTGTTCGCGGTAGAGGGAAGCGATACCAGCGAGAACGTCGATTCCGCCGTCGCGTCGGTCGAATACCTGCCCCCGGAAACGGAACCTTTGACCACGGCGGAAGATACGGAGTCCGACGTGAAGGAAACGGAACCGCAGACGTCCGACACGGACAGCGGAGCTGCCGATACTTCGGCGCAGGAGCCCGTATCCGAGGAAAGCGCGACGGGCGAGCCCGCGACTACCGATGACGGAAGCGGCGCCGAACGCAAAACTGATCCCGTCGTCATACTGCTCTCGGTCGTCGCCGGACTGTTAGCGGCGGCTGCCGTCGCCGCGGCGGTGATACTCATAATCCACTTCAAGAAGAAAAAGAAGGCGTAAACCGACCTCTGACCGGCGCGACGATCCAAGTCGCGCCGGTTTTGATTTTTTTTGCCCGTTTTCGGCGCGTGTTTGATTTCCGCTATTGACAACGTTGTTTTTTTCTGATATAATCAGCGGTAATCGTATCGGAGGTTAAAATGAGGATACTGCGGTTTTTATCGTATCTTTTTATGAACCTGTTGTTCAACTTCTGGGGAGGCATACCTGCCGTCGTTCTTCTTGTCCTGCACTTTACAAGCGGCGTGCCGATAGTCTGGTTCTGGGTCGCCCTTGCCGCGTGGATCATACTCGTGGCGCTTTATATGCGGCTGATCGGCGGTCTTACGTATCTCGGAAATACCGAAGAGCGGGAAAATCCAAATATAAATCCATATTCTCACAGGAACAAAAAATGATATTCGGAAAATACGTAAACAGATACTATTTGAAATACGGCTTTATGCTGCTAATCGGGATAGCGGCGCTCGTAATGGTCGATTACGTGCAGCTTCTCGTTCCGGAGCTTTACCGCATGACGCTTAACGGATTAAGCGAGGGCGTGGTCGAGGTGAACGGCGCGATGCTGCCGTTCGATATGGATCTGTTGCTCGATCACATTTGCAGACCGCTTTTGTTTATAATACTCTCGCTCGTCATCGGGCGTTTCGTGTGGCGGATCTGCTTCTTCGGCTCAGCCGTGAAAATGGAGACAGATCTGCGTTCGCTCATGTTCGACCGCTGCAAGGAGCTTTCACAGCAGTTCTACAACGAAAACAAGGTCGGCGGACTCATGTCGCTTTTCACGAACGACCTTGAAACGATACAGGACTGCTTCGGCGGCGGTATACTCATGGCTTGCGACGCGCTGCTTCTCGGTATCCTCTCGATCGTCAAAATGGCGAGGATGAACGTATGGCTCACGCTGTTCGCCCTGATACCGATGCTTCTGCTCGGCGCCGTCGGCACGATCGTCGGCCGCGCGATGACGAAGCGCTGGGATTCAAGGCAGGAGGCGTTCTCGCGTCTGTCCGACTTCTCGCAGGAGAGCTTCTCCGGCATCTCCGTCATAAAGGCGTTCGTCCGTGAGACGAGGGAGCTTCTCGCCTTCGCGCGCCTCAACCGCGAAAACGAAAACGCGAACGTTGAATACGTCCGCATCTCCGTTCTTCTGAACATACTCGTCACGCTTTTCGTCGAATCCGTTCTGTGCGTGATCTTCGGCTACGGCGGCTATCTCGTGCACGAACACGTTTTCAACGTCGGCGAGCTTATGGAATTCACCGGCTATTTCACCTCCGTGATCTGGCCGATAATGGCTATCGCCGAGCTTATAGACATGAGATCCCGCGGCAAGGCTTCGCTTCAGCGTATAACGAAGCTTATCGAGACCGAACCAGACGTAAAGGACCGCGAAGACGTATCCGATCCCGGCGTCATCCGCGGACAGATCGAATTCCGCGACCTTTCCTTCACGTACCCGGGGGCTTCGTCTCCGTCTCTGTCTCACGTTTCGTTTAAAATCGAGGCGGGGCAGAGAGTCGGTATTATCGGCAAGACCGGCTCGGGTAAAACCACCATCGCGGATCTTATACTGCGCCAGTACAACGTTGAAGACGGACAGCTTTTCATAGACGGCAGGGATATAAACACTATACCGATAAAAACGCTGCGCAAATACACCGCCTACGTTCCGCAGGATAATTTCCTTTTCAGCGATACGATAGAGAACAACATAGCCTTCGCCGTCGACGATTTCTCGGACGAGCAGGTATACGACGCGGCTCAGTTTGCAGGAGTCCACGACGATATAGCTGAATTTCCCGAAAAATACGGGACCGTGCTCGGCGAACGCGGCGTGACCGTTTCGGGCGGACAGAAGCAGAGGATCTCGATCGCACGCGCGCTTATGAAGGACGCGGCGATAACGATAATGGACGATGCCGTTTCCGCCGTCGACACAAAGACGGAGGAGCGGATACTTGACGCGCTCCGCAATTGCAGGAACGGTCAGACCACCATTATGATCGCTCACCGTGTAAGCACGGTCGAGGATATGGATCTCATTATTTACGTCGACGACGGCACGGTCACCGCCGCCGGCACGCACGAGCAGCTTCTTCAGAGCTGCGAGGCGTACAGAAAGACCGTTGAGCTTCAGAAGCTCGAGGAAGAGAGGAGGGACGATCTCAATGCGTGAGTATTATCCGTTACTCGTCGTAGGCGCCGCCGTTTCGGTGTTCGCGCTCGTATTCATCCTCGCGTACGTCTTCATGAAGGGCAAAAAGGAAGCGATAGGCTTCGACCGGAATATGAAGGACTCCGAGATAACGAAACGTCTGCTCCGTTACGCCGCGCCTCACTGGAAGAGCTTCCTTGCCGTGTTCTTCATAATGCTGTTTTCGATAGCGTATGACATCGTGTCGCCGCTCATTATCAGCCGCATAACGAAGCTTATCGGCGGAGATTTTGAGATGAGTCAGCTCTTCCTCACGATCGCCGTATACGCGGGTATACTGCTCGTATCGCTCGCCTGCCAGTATTTACAGGCGATAATACTGCAAAAGACCGGTCAGAGGATCATTTCCGCTCTCAGATACGACACGTTCGAGCATATAGAAAAGCTCAGTCACGAGCAGTTTTCCGAAATACCCACCGGTAAGCTCGTAACGAGAGTGACGAACGACACGAACGCCGTTTCGATGATGTTCACCAATATTTTCGTGAACCTTGCCAAAAACTCTCTCGTCATCATCGGCATACTCGCCGCGATGTTCTTCCTCAATCTCGAGCTTACGCTGATGGTGCTTTGCTTCGTGCCCTTCATCGTTACGTTCACCTTTATTTTCAGAAAATTCTCAAGAAAAGCGTACCGCCGCGTCAAGGACGGTACTACGGATATAAACACGTTCTTATCCGAAAACCTCTCCGGTATGAAGATAATCCGCGTGTTTGACAGAAAAAAGCGCAAAATGGAGGAGTTCAACCGTAAGAATACG
This sequence comes from uncultured Ruminococcus sp., assembly GCA_902762505.1. Lineage (GTDB taxonomy): Bacteria > Bacillota > Clostridia > Oscillospirales > CAG-272 > UBA1248. The sequence continues at coordinate 37,332 of CACWOQ010000008.1, forward strand.
GAGCTCGGACGCGCGAAAAACAGACAGATCTTCGTCTTCGGCATATTCCGGCCGACGATATATATGCTTTATATCTCAAGCGTGCTCGCGCTGCTTTATCTCGCCGGCCGCGGAAAGATAACGGGCGCAGCCGTTTTCGGTCAGACGATCGGCGCGGAGGTGCTTGTCGCGTTTTACATGTACGTTCAGAAATTCTTCAACCCGATACAGACGCTTGCGGAGCAGTTCAACTGGCTGCAGTCTGCGTTCGCCTCGGCTGAAAAGATCTTCACGATACTCGATATAAAGCCCGGCGTTGTCGACGATCCCGGCGCCGTCGATATAGGCGATATAAACGGCTCGATAGAGTTCGACCACGTTTGGTTTGCGTACAAGGAGGATAACTGGATCCTGAAGGACGTGTCCTTCAAGGTCGAAGCGGGGCAGACCGTCGCGCTCGTGGGCCCCACCGGCGCCGGAAAAACGACGATACTTTCGCTGCTTTGCCGCAACTACGACATTCAGAAGGGCAGGATACTGATCGACGGCGTGGATATAAGAAAATACACGATAAGATCGCTGCGCCGCCAGTTCGGGCAGATGCTTCAGAACGTGTTCCTGTTCTCGGGTACTATCAGATCGAATATCGTTTTGCGTGATGATTCGATAACGGACGATCAGATAAACGAGGCTTGCCGCTACGTCAACGCGGACAAGTTCATCGACAGACTGCCGGACGGACTCGACCACGAGGTCAGGGAATTCGGAAACAACTTCTCAGCCGGACAGAGACAGCTGATCTCGTTCGCGCGCACGATCCTCTATAAGCCGAAGATCATGATTCTCGATGAGGCGACCGCGAATATTGATACGGAGACGGAGCAGCTTATACAGGATTCGCTTGAGAGGATGATGAATATCGGTACGATGCTCATCGTCGCTCACCGCCTGTCTACGATACAGCATTCGGACAACATAATCGTTCTGGCGGACGGCAGGATAGAAGAGCAGGGATCACACGAGCAGCTGCTCGAAAAACGCGGCAGATATTACGCGTTATATACCTTGCAGCACCACAGACAGCAGCTTATGAGCTGAAAAAGATCCGCCGCGGATACTCCGCGGCGAATTTTTTTATAAAAACCGTAATACATTTGCGGTTGACAACGTATTTCAGTTATTGTATAATCGTAATACAGACGACCGAAAGGACACAGATATGCACATGAAAAAAAGAATCACAGCCGCGGCGCTCGCGCTGCTTATGCTGATATCGGCAGCGGCGTGCGCGGATAACGACGTACCGGCGACAGACGCTCAGACAGAGATCACCGCCGGAGAAACGACCGAACCGGAAACTACCGAGTCGGAGACGACCGGGGCGGAGACGACCGGGGCGGAGACGACCGGGGCGGAGACGACCGGGGCGGAGACGACCGAGCCGGAAACTACCGAGTCGGAAACTACCGCGCCGGAAACTACCGAGTCGGAAACGACCGCGCCGGAAACTACCGAGCCGGAGACGACCGCGCCGGAGACGACCAAGCCGGAAACGACCGCGCCGGAAACGACTGTTCCCGAGACGACGAAAAAGCCGGATCCGGATCCCGTTGAAGAAAAATACAGCACGGAAAACGGCTTGAAATATACGGCGAAGGGTTACGGCAAGGTCAGCGGTACGACGTTCACCGTCAAAAGCGGTTTTACGATGACGTTTGACGAAGGCGCGTTTTCCGCCGCCTTCAACCGCATGAGCTTCACGTACTCCGTGGGCAAGCCCGTAAAGCTTACGGTCACGTACAAAAAATCCGGAGCATCCGTCACCGATCAGTATTTTCTTGAAAAAGCCGACGGCGCGACGTTCAACGGACTTATCTCGTCTTATCTGTCAAACGGCACCGGCAGCGGACTCGTATCCGTTTCCGTCGTTCCGTGCAGCGGCGGCGAGACGACCTTCCGCCTCATCTCCGCCTCGGCAGAGAAAATAAAGGTCTATAACGACAAGGAGTATTTCCTTGAAAACGACCGCTTCAAGGTAGGTATTCAGCTTTCGTGGGGCGGCGGACTCAATTACATACAGGACAAAAAGTGCCCGGTATCGGGACTTACGAACCTCGTGAACCGTCACGACACCGGAAGACTCATACAGCAGTCGTATTACGGCACGGGCGGCAACTCGCAGTACACGCCGGGATCGTTCAACGGAAGCAAATGGGCGTACAACCCCGTTCAGGGCGGCGACCAGTACGGCAACGCCAGCCGTCTGATAGACGTTATCGTCAAGGCTGATTCCGTTTACATAAAAGCGCAGCCGCAGGATTGGTCTCTCAACAACAAGATCACCCCGAGCTATATGGAAAACACGTATACTCTGACGGACGAATACGTCCGAGTGGACAACCGCTTTGTCGATTTCTCCGGATGGGAGCACAGATACGCTCATCAGGAGCTTCCGGCGTTCTATACCGTAAGCTATCTCAACCGTTTCACCTGGTATAACGGCAAAAACGGCTGGACATCCGAGCCGCTCTCCTATAAAGACGACCTTCAGTTCTGGGGCGACGCAAGATACTCCGAATCGTGCAGATTCCCCGTTAAGGAAGAGAATACGGAAACGTGGTGCGCCTGGGTCTCTGCAAAGGATGATTTCGGCATCGGTCTGTTCGTGCCCGGTATCGATCAGCTTTACGCCGGAAAATTCTCATACAACGGATCAAAATCCGCGTCTGACGGCGCGACAAACTACGTCGCTCCGCTCATGATGATAAAGATGGTATCGTATACGCCTATTGAATACAGCTATCTCATCACCACCGGCAGCGTCTCGCATATAAGAGAGGTTTTCACGGCGAACAAGGATTTCGCCGACAACTCGTCGCTCAAAAAGAACAGCATGAGTATGCGCGTGATCGACGTTGACTATACGAATATAGACTTTACGGTCGAAAGCTCGAAGAACGTTGCAAAGGAGCCGAACAATACCGATATCGCGTACAGCTCCTCGCAGAAGGCGCTTCAGCTCAGGGTCAGCAGCGCGAACGACCCGCAGGTCATGATAGACTATACCGGCTCGTCCACGCCGCTTCAGGCGTCGGATTACAAGACTCTTGAGATCGTATACATGATCCCGACGTCGAACAAGACCGGATCCTACGTTACTGACCTGTTCCTTTGCACCGGCTCGAAGATGAACCCGGACGGCTCTGAGCGCACGCGCGCCGATCTTATAAACGACGGTGAATATCACACGCTTTCGGTCGATCTTTCCGCGCTTCCGTTCTGGTCGGGAACCGTGAACAGGATCAGATTCGACTATTTCGACGCCTGCACCGCGGGCGACGTTATGTACGTCAAATCGATCAGTCTGAAATAGGTGGATGATGAAAAAGATTATCAGGATCATATCGCTGCTGCTGTGCGCGATAACGGCGGCGCATCTCGCCGCCTGCGGCGGCACAGCTGACGTGACGACCGGGATCATCGAGCAGACGGAGACGGATGAAGTCACCGTGCCGCAGGTCACGGACGCCGAGACTGAGCCGCTCGTTGAAAACGCGGTAGAACTGACGGACTGGGGAGACGACCCGAGGAAGCTTTCGGCGGCTGATATGGAAAAAGCCGCGGAGCTGCTTGAGCGCGTGAAGCTGTCTTCCGTTCCGAAAACGGACGGAAAACCGCTTGAGGCTGAAAACGAGGACAAGGGACTTACCGTCTGGTTCGATCACGCGACCGTCAATACCCCCGCCGAGGATACGGCGCCCGTATTCGCGGATTACACGGTAAAGCTCGCTAAAAACGAGACGGAAGGCTGTCACTTCATGATAGCCGCCGACACGGACCGCAAGGATCTGACGCTGAACGTATCGGAGCTTAAAAACACGGCGGGCGATAAGCTCGACGTAACCGTCTGCATCGGATACTATTTCGACGACGTCGACGGCAAGACCGTCGTCGACCCGATACCCGTGCTCGAGCACGGCTTCGATCTGTCCGCCGGCAGATCTCTGATGTTCGTAATCAAGATCAAAACAACGGCGGAAACGGCGCCCGGTATGTATTCCGCGGCGGTTTCCGTATACGACGGAGATAAAGAGCTGAAAAAAGCGGCGCTTTACGCCTACGTCTGGGATTTCACGCTGCCGGTCGCGTCCTCCTGCAAGACCCTGTCCGACCTCAACGAATGGGCTGTCATTGTAGGCGCAAACCGCGAGAGCACGACGAAGGACGGGCTTGAAGACGATCTTTACGCCCTTTATTACGAATATCTGCTTGAAAACAAGATAAACTGCTACACTCTGCCTTACGCGAAACGCGGACAGTTCTGGGACGACCGCGTCGATCAGTATATCGACGATCCGCGCTGCACGGCGTTCACGCTTCTGTGGAAGATCGCGGCGAAGAACGATTCGGAGCTGCCGGATTACTTGCAGGTCGCATACGACAGGCTGTCAAAGGATCAGAGCAGACTTGACAAGGCGTATTTTTATCCCGATAAAGACGACGAGCCGATAACGAAAGCCGCGCTCGATCAGATAAAAGCGCACGATAAGCTGATCAAAAAGGTGTTCGGAGAGCACAAGCTCATCATCCCGATGCACTATAACGCGGCTCTGAAATCGGACGGCTCCTCCGACCACTTCGAGTATCTGAAAAAAACGGTCACCGTCTGGTGTCCGCACACGTTCTTCTTCAACAGCTTCGCCGACACGCAGTACAACAGCGCGCTGACGTACCGCGCCTCGGAGAAGATCGAGGAAAAACTCGGTACGTTCGAGGATAGAATGGCTGAGCAGAAGGCGGAGGGCAAGGAGGTCTGGTGGTACGTGACGCGCTACCCGCACGACCCGGAGATCACGCTCTCGATAAACGACGAGTCGATCAAGCACCGCCTGCTTTTCTGGCAGCAGAAGCTTTACAACGTCGACGGCTTCCTCTACTACATGGTCAACGACTGGGAGGACGCGAAGAACTGGACCAAGAAATATGAAAAGAGCGTCGGAGGCGAGGTCGTCAACACTTACGGCAACGGCGTTCTGATATATCCCGGAGGCGCGCTTCCCGAATACGTTGAAAAATACGGCAGCGACGGCTATCCCGGACCGATCGGATCGCTCCGCCTCGAATCCGTGCGCGACGGAGTTGAAGATTACGATTATTTCACACTGCTTGATCAAAAGTACGGAGAGGGCACGTCCGATCTGATAATCAAACAGATAACGACGTCTCTCGGAAGCTATAAAACCGACGCGGAGCTTTTCAACGCTCTGCGCACCGCCGTGGGAGATCTTCTGTCGGCAAAATAAAAAGGACCAAAGAGGTCCTTTTCTTATTCCGTTTTCATCATGCGGATCAGCTGACGTCCCGTCTTTTGCATGAATTCCGCCACGTCGCGGTACATTTCCGCGGGGAAGCCGTGATAGAAGCGATCCGCTTCAAACGTCAGGTCGCCCTCGTATCCGATCTCCGCAAGCAGACGCATAATGAGCGCGAAATCGTTTTCGCTCGTGAACGGGAGCGTATGCAGATCGCGGCAGCCGTCCGTGTCGTGCACGTGGAGGGCTTTCAGACGTTTCCCGCCGAGACCGCGGATCATCGTCGCCATATCCTCGCCGCAGAGCGAGACGTGACCGATATCGAGACACGCGACTATCCTGTCGCTTCCGATCATGTCGATGTACTCGCAAAACTCCTCAACGCGCGAGCAGGTGCTGTCGACTATCGTCTTTCTGCCTACCGGGTTCATCTGCCACATGTTTTCCACCGCGACGTTTATGCCGTACTGCTCGCAGTACGGCAGAAGACGCCTGTAAAACTCAAGGTTGAGATTTTTCAGGGTCTTTGCGTTTTCGCGGTAGTTCAAATGCTGTTTCGGGTGGACAATGATGTTTTTCGCACCGAGGACGGACGCCACATGCATAGCGTGGACTACGCTGTCGAATATCCTTTTGTCCTCCTCCGCTTTTCCCGTGCTTGTCGGGAACGGCGCGTGCGCCTGGTTACAGACTATCCCGGCTTTTTCAGCCGTTTCCTTAAGCCTTGCGGCGTACTCCGCGTATCCTTCGCCGTAGAGAGGATCGTCGCCGTGAAGCGGATGGAACAGGGATAAGTCAAACGCGTCAAATCCCGCCTCTGCGAGTATTTTTATCGCGCCTTCATATCCGAATTTTCCCTGTAATACCTGTGTCTGAGTTGAAAGCAGCATGATCTCCTCCGTTAAGCCGGTATCGCCGCGGTGCCCATATGGAAGAAGTTGATGAGAAGCGCGAGCGCGAGACCGTAGTAAACCATAGTCGCTATAAGGTCGTTCACCGTCGTTATCATGGGACCGGATGCGACTGCGGGGTCAATGTGTATCTTATGCAGAAGCATCGGTATCGTGGTACCGATAAGGCTGGCGATTATCATCGACACGAACAGCGAGAAGGCTATGCAGCCCGATATCGTGAACGAATACTGCCATACGGGCATAGTAAGCGCGTCCGGGCGTTTGAAAGCGAGGATGTACAGACCTACAACGACGAAAGCCGCCGTGCCGAGTATGAGACCGTTGCAGAAGCCGACGCGGACTTCCTTGAATATGAGCTTCGCCTTGGCTTTTGCGTCAACGCTTTCATCCATGAGAACGCGTATCGTGACGGCAAGTGACTGCGTGCCGGTGTTTCCCGCCATATCGAAGACCATTGACTGGAATACGGCGATGATCGGCAGAAGCGCAACGACTCTGTTTTCAAATATGCCTATCGCCGACGAGACGACGAGCCCGAGGAAGAGAAGAGTTATCAGCCACGGGATCCTTTTCTTTATGCTCGCACCGATCGGCTCGTTCAGATCCTCCTCCGCGGTAAGACCTGCCAGCTTTGCGTAGTCTTCTCCGAATTCCTCGTCGACCACCTCGACTATGTCCTGAGCGGTTATGATGCCGAGGACCTTACCGTCCTCAGAAAGCACGGGGAACGAGTCCTCCGTGTATTCGCGGATACGTTCAAGACAGTCTGCTATCTTTTCGTGGTCGGTGACGTACGGGTACGACGTACTGATCAGCGTTTCGAGCTTATCCTGCACGCGTGCTCTGATGAGATCGTTCAGAGCTATGGCTCCGTAAAAACGTTCGTCCGCGTCTTCGACGTAGATCGTCGATATGTTGTCGTTATCTCCCGCCTGCTCGATCAGCGAGCTCATCGCCTGCTTGATCGTCAGATCGTTTTTGATCAGTATGAAGTTCGTGGTGAGGCGGCTGCCTATCTCGTCCTCGTCATACGAACGTATGAGCTGGATGTCCTGGCTGCTCTCCTCATCCATCAGGCTTACTATCTTTTTCTCGGTCTCGTCGTCTACCTCGTCGAGTATGTCGACGGCGTCGTCGGAGTCCATGTTTTCGAGGACCTTAGCCGCCTGCCTGACGCCCATCTCCTCGATGTACTGCTCGGCATTTTCAACGTACGCGAATATTTTCGAGAACTGCTCCGCGCCTAAAATATTGTAAAGGCGCTGACGCTCCTCCGGCTCGAGCTGTTCGAACGCGCCTGCCACGTCGTTTTCGTGGTAGTCGCTCAGCTGCTCGACAAGCTCTTTGTCCGGAAGTCCGGATCTTATCAGATCTATGATCTCGCCGACGTAGTCCTGCTCTACGGTGAAATCGACATCTTCCTCATCCGGCTTTTCTTCGTTTGTTTTCTTTTCTTCTTCGTTATCCATATTTACCTCCGTTTTTGCGGCAAAATAAAACGCCGCCATCAGAACTGATGCCGGTATAACGAAAACGACGATAAAATCAGATGCGGGCTGTGTCAGACCGCACGCAGTTTTCAGTTATACCGAACCCTATACTTCGGGGAATACCGTCGCAGTTGTCCACAGTCTCACTCCTTTTTTATTTTTTCTTATTTTAACACACGGAAGCCGCTTTGTCAATAGTAAATTGCGTCAAATAAACGCTGCATGCCGCGTAATTTTCGGGCTCCGGCGCGAAAAAAAGCGCCCCGGAGCCGCTTTTCCGGGGCGCCGGGCGCTTCATATCCGCATCCGGATCATCCGATTATGCTTTTCGGTATTTTTCTGAAACGCGCAAGCTTTCTCTCGGCTTTTTCAGCCGTGTCCTCGACTACCATATAGTAGAACTTGATCTTCGGTTCGGTGCCGGACGGACGGATGACGACGACGTCGTCTCCGAGCCGGAAGTAAAGAGAATTCGTGACGCCGCTGCCGAGCCGCTCGACTGTGCCGTTTTTCAGATCGTGCAGCTCGGGCACGGAATAGTCGATATAAGAGCGGACCTTGATCCCGGCGAGCTTTTCCGGCGGATCCTTGCGGAGACCGTCCATAAGATCAGCCATCCTCTGCAGTCCGTCGAGCCCTTCCATATATACGCTGTCCGTCGCCTCGCGGTAGCAGCCGTATTTTTCGTATATATCCTGCATCGCGTCGTAAAGCGTCTTGCCGTGAAGCGAATAGTAAGCCGCCGCTTCGCAGATCAGCATCGACGCGACGACGGCGTCCTTGTCGCGCGCGTACGTTCCGCGCAGATATCCGCAGGATTCCTCGAAGCCGAGCAGAAAATGAGTGTCCGTCTCATCGTCCTCAAGCTCGTTCATCTTTTCGCCGATATATTTGAAGCCGGTGAAAACGTCGTAACACTCGCATCCGTTTTCACGGGCTATCTTCGCCGCAAGCTCCGTCGAAACGAAGCTCTTGATTATATACGGGTGTGCGGGATACGCCCCGGTGCGTTTGAGCGCGCTTATTATATATTCCGTCAGAAGAGCGCCCTGCTGGTTTCCGGTAAGCACGGTGAATTCTCCGTCGCTTTTGCGGACGGCTACGCCCATCCTGTCGGCGTCGGGGTCGGTCGCTATTATAAGATCCGAGCCTATCTCGTTCGCGAGTCTGATGCCGGGCTCGAATACCTGTATGAATTCGGGGTTCGGAAACGGCGTCGTCGGAAAATCGCCGTCGGGCTCGGACTGCTCCGGCACTACGCGGACGTTCTTCACTCCGATAGAATCGAGTATCCGCGGCACCATCCTGTATCCGGCGCCGTTCAGCGGCGAGTATACCACGCGAAGCCCGGACGCCGCGGCGACGGATTCGCTGTCGATCAGCTGTGATCTGACGGCTTCGAGATACGGACGGTCAACGTCCTCTCCGACGTAAACGAGAAGCCCGGACGATACTGCGTCAGCCGGATCCGCGCGTTTTACACCGTCAAGCACGTCGACGCGGCTCATGAACTCCGAGACCCTGTCCGCGAGAGCCGGGGACAGCTGCGCGCCGTCGTCCCAGTACGCCTTGTAGCCGTTGTACTGCTTCGGATTGTGGGACGCCGTTATATTGACTCCTGCGGCGCAGCGGAGATATCTTACCGCGAAAGAGAGGACCGGGGTCGGGCGCAGGGAATCGAACAGATAAGTCTTTATCCCGTTCCCGCAGAGGACCGACGCCGTGACGGAGGCGAACTGCTTTGAATTGTGACGGCTGTCGTACGCGATGACGACGCCGTCCCCGGCTCTGTTCTCGGAGTTTATCAGATCCGCAAGCCCCTGCGTCGCGTGGGCGACGGTGTAAACGTTCATCGCGTTCGTGCCGGCTGCCATTATCCCGCGCAGCCCGGCTGTCCCGAACGACAGGAATCCGTGAAAATACAGCTTCTTTTTGTCCTCGTCATACGAGGAAAGCTCTTTTTTCGTGTCCCGGTCGACCTTGTCGGACTCCATCCATCTTATATATTCCTTATTATATTCCATATTTTCGCTCCTTTGTCTGACTGACGTCTATTTTACCACAATAAGGCGTCTGTGTCAATACGGTTATTTTGTACAGCGCGGTATAATTTTTACCTGAAAAGTACCCGGACCGCCTGTCTGACGTCGAATTTACAAAAAATTCACACAAATATTTCCGAAAGGTATTGCCAAAAAATGCATTATATGATATACTTGCAAGGCTTGATGTGCGATGAGGCGGGAGGTTGCCGTTGATCAAAACGGGTTTTTCCGCGGAGTATGTCCGATTTTAAACCGGGCGCAAAGAATTTACGAGCAGAAAATACCGGCACGCCGGATATTCCCCGACCTTTTTCGTAAGTCGGCGGCAATCCGCGAAGGCGCGGCGGTAAGTTTACCCGGAGATTGTTTTGAAATGTCCAAAACGGTATCCGGTTTTCATAAGGGAAGAGGGCGAAACACCCGAAACCGTGTTTGCAAAATTCTTTAAAGCCCTTTTAAATCACCAAATTTAAAAGGAGGAAAACAAAAGTGGCAAAGAAGGAGATCATCAGAGTCAAGATCAGATCCTACGATCACACGCTGGCTGACGCGGCGGCTGAAAAAATAGCCGAGGCTGCGAAGCGCGCGGGCGCCAAGATATCCGGCCCCATACCGCTGCCCACCGAGCGCGAGATCGTCACGATACTCCGCGCCGTCCATAAATATAAGGACAGCCGCGAGCAGTTCGAAACAAGGACTCACAAGAGACTTATCGATATCCTCAACCCCTCGGACAAGGTCTTATCCGCTCTTACGAATATGGATCTTCCGGCGGGCGTTGAAGTCAAGATCGACGCAAGCTCTTCGCTGAAGTGATTCGGCAACACAAAACAAGGTAATAGTTTACGCGCAAGCGTAGACCGTTCGGTCATGTTGGAGAGATCCAACCAATAATTGAATGGAGGAAAAAAACGATGAAAAAAGGAATCATCGGTCGCAAGGTCGGCATGAGCCAGATCTTTGCGGAAGCGGGAAAGGTTATTCCCGTTACGGTCATCGAGGCGGGCCCGTGCGTGGTCGCTCAGAAAAAGACCGTTGAGAACGACGGCTATGACGCCGTACAGCTCGGTTTCGGATATATATCCGACAAGCATCTTACCAAACCCTTAAAGGGTCACTTCAAGAAAACGGATTCCGCTCCCAAAAAGCACCTGAAGGAATTCAGACTTGAAGACTGCAGCACCTACAACGCAGGCGACATCGTTACCGCGGACGTCTTCGCGGCGGGCGAAAAGGTCGATATCACGGGCATCACCAAGGGCCACGGATATTCCGGCGTTATAAAGAGATGGGGCTGCCACAGACTGAGAATGACACACGGCGTCGGCCCTGTGCATCGTCAGCCCGGTTCAATGGGCGCGAACTCCGACCCGTCCCGCATCTTCAAGAACAAGAAGATGGCAGGTCAGTACGGCGCGGAGCAAGTGACTGTCCTCAATCTCGAGGTCGTCAAAGTAGACGCCGAAAAGAATCTTATCGCCGTTAAGGGTGCCGTTCCCGGTGCCAAAGGCGGAATCGTGTTCATTCGCAACACGGTCAAATAAGCGGGGAGGAGGAAAAGATAATGGCTAATTTCAAAGTTGTCACCATGACGGGCGCGGCGGCAGGCGAGATAGAACTTGCGGATTCCGTATTCGCTATCGAACCGAACGAAGCGGTGCTTCACGCGGCGGTCCGCGCATTTCTGCTCAACCAGAGACAGGGCACGCAGTCCACTCTTACCCGTACCGAGGTATCCGGCGGCGGCAAAAAACCGTGGCGTCAGAAGGGTACCGGCAGAGCCAGACAGGGTTCTACCAGATCTCCCCAGTGGACTCACGGCGGCGTAGCTCTCGGTCCGAAGCCGAGAAAGTACCGCACCGACCTCAATAAGAAGGTCAGAAGACTCGCCCTCTGCTCGGCGCTCTCCGCCAAAGCTCAGGAAGAGCAGCTTGTGATAGTCGACGCTATCACGACCGACGCTTACAAAACCAAGACGATGGTGAATATGCTCAGCGCAGTCGGCGCGGGCAAAAAGGCTCTCGTAGTGCTTGACAGCATCGACGAAAAAGTCCTGAAGAGCTTTGCAAACATTCCCGGAGTCAAGACGGCACAGATCAACACGATCAACGTATACGACATACTCAACGCCGATACGTTCATCGCCACGAAGGCTGCCGCCGCTAAGATATCGGAGGTGTACGCATGAAGACTGTATACGATGTTCTCGTAAGACCGATAGTCACCGAAGCTTCGATGTCTGAGATCGCTGAAAAGAAGTACAGCTTTGAGGTACTTCCCGAGGCTACCAAGCCCGAGATAGCGAACGCAGTTGAGAAGGCTTTCAAGGTCAAGGTCGCTAAAGTAAACGTCATAAACGTTAAAAAGAAGCCGAAGAGACTGGGTGTCCACTCAGGTTACACGAAGTCCTGGAAAAAGGCGGTAGTCACGCTTAAGCCCGATTCCAAGACGATCGAGTTCTTCGACGGAATCATGTAAGGAGGGGCTTCACAATGTCTGTTAAAAAGTATAAGCCCACAACGCCGGGCAGAAGACATATGACTTCTCCGTCATTCGAGGAGATCACCAAGAAGACTCCGGAGAAAAGTCTTATATTCATCAAAAAGAAACACGCCGGCAGAAACAGCTACGGTAAAATAACCGTCCGTCATCACGGCGGCGGCAACAAGCAGAAATACAGGATCATCGATTTCAAGCGCAAGGACGACCGCGCAGCGACCGTCACCGCCATCGAATACGACCCCAACCGTACCGCTTATATCGCACTCATCCAGTATGAGGACGGAAAGAAATCCTATATCATCGCTCCGCTCGGACTCAAAGTCGGCGACGTGATATATTCCTCCGCCTCCGCCGATATCAAGCCCGGTAACGTTCTGCCGATCGCGAACATACCCGTCGGTACGTTCATCAACAACATAGAGCTCTACGCCGGCAAGGGCGCCCAGCTCGTAAGATCCGCAGGCTCCGCCGCCCAGCTTATGGCTAAGGAAAACGGCGTCGCCCAGATCAGACTTCCCAGCGGCGAGGTCCGTATAGTCGGTCTCGACTGCAAAGCCATGATCGGTCAGGTCGGCAACCTCGAGCACGAAAACGTAAAGCTCGGTAAAGCAGGTAAGACCCGCCACAAAGGCGTCCGTCCTACCGTACGCGGCTCCGTCATGAACCCGTGCGATCACCCGCACGGCGGCGGTGAAGGCAAATCCCCGATAGGCCGTCCGTCTCCCGTCACTCCGTGGGGCAAACCCGCTCTCGGTTATAAGACGAGAAACAAGAAGGCAAGAACGGAACGCCTCATCGTAAAGCACAGAAACAGTAAGTAAGAAGGAGGGAAATAGCAATGTCAAGAAGTCTTAAAAAAGGACCTTTTGTAGACGAAAAGCTCTTCAACAGGATCGTTGCCATGAATGAGGCTAACAACAAGCAGATAATCAAGACATGGTCGAGAGCGTCTACCATATATCCCGAATTCGTAGGCCACACGATAGCCGTTCATAACGGTAAGTCGCACATCTCCGTGTTCATAACCGAGGATATGGTCGGTCATAAGCTCGGTGAGTTCGCTCCCACACGTACCTTCAAGGGTCACGCGGGAACCAAGGACAAAGCGAAATAATAGGGAGGATAACTTCAATGGAAGCAAGAGCATATTTAAGATACGCCAGGATATCTCCCCGCAAGGTCTGCATCGTCCTTGATCTCATCAGAGGCAAAAAAGTAGATTATGCAATGGGTATCCTGAAGAATACACCCAAAGCCGCAAGCGAGTACCTCATAAAGCTGCTCAAGAGCGCCGAGGCGAATGCTGAACACAACTTCAACATGGACCCCGAAAAGCTCTACGTTGCGGAATGCTTCGTCTGCCCCGGTCCTACGCTCAAACGCATTCAGCCGAGAGCAAAGGGCAGCGCGAACAGAATCCTGAAGAGAACGAGCCACGTCACGATCGTTCTTAAGGAAAAAGAATAATCGGAGAGGAGTTAAACGAATTATGGGACAAAAAGTTAATCCGCACGGTCTCCGTGTCGGCGTTATCAAAAAATGGGATTCGAGATGGCTCGTTTCCGATATGGACTTCGGCGATACGATAGTCAACGACTATCGCTTTGAGAGCCGCCTGCAGGTCAACGTCTTCCTTGTGATTCTTTATAGCGCGCTGAGTGACCGCGTGGATCATGTCGTCCTTGACGAT